>JACRNK010000006.1 GCA_016234985.1 Deltaproteobacteria bacterium | reverse complement strand
ATTTTGATGTCCCTGTCGGCGAAAACGGAGACTGTTTTGACAGATACATTCTTCGCATAGAAGAGATGAGGCAGGCTGCAAGGATAATTAAACAAGCCCTTGAACAGATGCCAGACGGCAGGTCGTGCATTGATATGCCGGATGTTGTTCCGCCGCCAAGAAAAGATATAGAAACAAATATGGAATCCCTCATCCATCACTTTAAGCTTGTTTCCAATGGATTCAAGGCTCCAAAGGGCGAGCTGGGGTTTTATATAATAAGCGATGGTTCGGAAAGACCGTTCAGGGTAAAAATAAGGGCTCCATCCTTTGTCAATCTGCAAGCCGTAGACCCTATGTGTAAAGATGTCTATCTTGCAGATGTGGTGGCTGTGGTTTCAAGCCTTGACCCTGTGTTCGGAGAGGCGGATAAGTAAAGACAGTAGAGAGTAAGCAGTAGGCAGTAAGCAGTAAGCAGAAAAATAAAGATATGCTCAGTCAGAATGCCATAGAAAATATTAAAGAGGCAATAGCCAAGTATCCGAGAAAGAAATCTGCATCAATGGATGCCCTGATGATTGCGCAGAAAGAGTGCGGCCATCTTACACAGGATGTCCTGCTGGAGATTGCCTCTCTATTGGAGATGCCGCCTGTCCAGCTCAATCAGGTTGCCGCGTTTTATACAATGTATAATAAAAAACCTATCGGCAAACACCATGTCCAGGTATGCACAAATGTTTCATGCTCATTGCTTGGTTCGGAGCATATAGTTGAATTTCTTTCAAAAAAACTCGGCGTAAACAAAGGCGAAACAACTTCAGATAAGAAGTTTACCCTGTCAGAGGTGGAGTGCCTCGGCTCATGCGGCACAGCGCCTATGATGCAAATCAATAACGACTATTATGAAAATCTGACAGAGGCAAAGATTGAGGAGATATTGAAAGGATTACCATGATATAGGCAATACAAACACCTTGCTCATCAGAAGGTTTATCAAAGAAACAGATTTTTTTGACGGAGAGATGCGGGATAGATTTTTTTTGGCCAACGAGATTGTTATAAATTAACAGTACAGTGGCAACTTTTGTGGAGAAAGGATAGATGAGTAGAATCAAATTTAAAATATCTTTGATTACCTTATTCCTTCTTGTTCTTGCTCCTTCCGTATGGAGCAGTGATTTGAACTGCCCGGGCGGGAGGTGGGTGGGTGTAAGTTCAAGCCATCCAAAGGATTATAGTCAGCCTGTGGCTTATCCATGCTCAGCAGGGTGTGGTAAGTATAGTTGCGAGACAAAAACCATTTTATCAGGAGATATTAAATCCGTTTATACATGTTATTTTTGGGCTGCTTGTGAGTATTGTAACTGTGCTTGTAATCAATGGGTTGATACTTACGAATGGAAGTGTCCATGTACTGCGGGACAGACGCAGGCATGTTCTTATTCCGGGCCCGCGGGGACTGAAAATGTCGGCATATGCAGGGCAGGAAGCAAGACCTGTCAAGGCGGATACTGGGCCTCGTGTCAAGGCGAAGTGTTGCCGCAGCAGGAGGTCTGCGGCGACGGCCTCGATAACAACTGCGATGGCCAGATTGATGAGGGATGCGGGATAGAACTGCCAGAGACAGTTTATCAGTGTGAAGACAAATTTAAGGTTACTCCTCCCTTCTATGATGAGACAAAGAACTCTATCTGCACTTCTGGCTGTGCCCTTGCAGATGTTACAATGGTCTTGAACTACTACCTTAACAAAGCAGGCCTCCCTATGGTAGATATGGAGGAATTAAATGAGTGGTTGAATTTGAATGAGGGGTATTATGATGGTGGAAAGATCAATTGGTCAGCATTAAATGAATATCCTGGTGCGAATGTTAAATTTGTTAAGTCCTCTGATATTGAAGATGTTGTTAAATTAAATGAAGAACTTACCAAAGGTTATCCTGTAATTTTAAAGGTCTTTAACCCTAAAACTGGGAGGGATCATTTCATTGTTGCAGTAGGTAAGAATGGAGAAACATGGGATATTATTGATCCAGGCTACCAACCTCAGGAAACAACTTTGGCTGAAAGATATGGTAATCACTTCAAAGGAGTTAGGATATATGAATCGTATGAATAAATCGATAGGAGGCAGCTTATGCTAAAGAAGATGATTTCTTTTTTGGTCTTTATCCTTATATCAGTAACATGCAATTATTCCTTTGGTAAGGTTCGCAATTTAAGTTCGATGGAAATAAGCACCCATTCAGGAGATTCTTTACAAGTAGAACTCCTGATAATAGATCCTCAGGGAAATAAAACCGGTTTTGACCCATCAGTTAATGCTATTGTTGAACAAATTCCTAACTCAGGTTGGGGAGTAGATGATTTTCCTGGTATACCGCCCACAAGATTTGTGGGCATTGGAGAACCAAAAGGTGGAATATACAAGGTTGAGATAATTGGAATAAACCGAACAACAACTTACACCTTCGGAATCAGGATGGCTGATAGCACAGGAAACTTTCACCAACCAGTTTTTAATGGTATTACATCTTTAGGCATTATTTCCATCTACACCATCACCTACGACCCCACACCAGGCATAACCCCAAAGGTAGAAAGGGTAGTAACCACAGAGGATTTAAAGAACGATATTAATATTGCCTTTGACCTTGGACTCATAGACAATGCAGGCATCAAGCAGAGCCTCCTTGCAAAACTGGATGTTGCAGAAAATTCAATTAAAAGAGGACAAAAACAGGCAGCAATAAACCAGTTAAACGCCTTTATAAATGAGGTCAATGCCCAGAAGGGTAAACATATAAAAGACGAGGCATTTAAAATATTTTTAGAAGATGCCCAGTATATTATGGAGCATTTGTAGAGGTTTTAGGAGAAAATAGAAAATAGTAAAAATAGAGACAGCCTAACGATTCTACTAAATAAGAAATCTGATGATACAACACAGAGACATAAATAAAATTCAGGCATATCTTTTCTTGCGGATGTTATATGTTTATCTGCTGGTGTTGAAGTATGTTCAATGATGCAAAAATAGGAGATTTTGAAAGGATTAAAATAAAAACAGTAGAAAATTCAGTATAGAGAAGATTTACTATGAGAAAAATAAATCAGATAAAGCAAACGCTGGAAGACCAAGAGGCATATTTAAAAAGAAAATATAAAATCAAAGAATTTGGGGTTTTTGGGTCATATGCGAGGGGTGAACAAAGCGAGACAAGCGATCTGGATATTTTAGTTGACTTTGAAGAGGTTCCGAGCCTTTTTGAATTAGTTGAATTAGAGGATGAATTAAGCGAACTATTGGGAGTAAAGACTGACATTGTGATGAAAAGTGGCTTAAAGCCAAGGATAGGGTCGCGTATTTTAAAAGAAGTAGTTCTCATATGAAGAAAAGGGATATAAGAACTTATATTGAAGACGCTCTTAGTGAAATAAACAGGATAGAAATATTTTTAACAGGCATTAAAGGCATTGAAGATTTTAAAAAGAATGAGATGACAGTTTATGCGACCATAAGGGCTTTAGAGATCATTGGTGAGGCAATCAAGCATATTCCGGATGAGATGCGTAAAAAATATCCTCAAATACCATGGCGGAAAATTTCAGGCATGCGAGATATTCTTATCCACGATTATTTTGGGATTGATATTGCAGTGGTCTGGAAAACTATAAAAGAAAAAATACCAGAGGTAAAACCTTTATTTGAGGGATTGCTAAAAGAAAACTTGTAAAATTGGGAGGGAATCGGGGAACGCTTCCCGCATTTAATTTCCATAGTGAACGAGGTGCCTTTAAAATTAGCATGATGAAATCGGCCTTACATCAACATCTTCTCGCACAAAGGATTTTCTTGACGATTATTATTCTGAAGCGTCTTGCTTATTTCTTATCTAAAACAGATAAAGGCAGACTCATAAAAGAAACAGACCCATTAAACAATGCCACAGCATACACCTATATGAGGATTTTACAGAGGCGAAGATAGAGGAGATATTGAAAGGACTAAAATAGGAAAATGTTTGAACCTGTCCTTCTAAAAAATATAAACACCCCTGACTCCCACCGGATAGATGTGTATCTGAAAAACGGAGGGTATCAGGCGCTTCCATGCGCGCTTAAGATGCAGACTGATGCGCTTATCCAGATGGTGAAAGACTCCGGGCTTCGTGGCCGCGGAGGCGCAGGATTTTCTACCGGCCTCAAGTGGAGCTTTATTACAAAAGACCCCACAATACCAAAATATCTTTGCTGCAACGCAGACGAGGGTGAGCCGGGAACATTCAAAGACCGGGCTATTATTGAAAAAGACCCGCATGAGCTTATTGAGGGGATGATTATAGCCTGTTATGCAATTGGAGCAGCAGCAGGATATATCTATATCAGGGGCGAATTTGACTTTGGCGCGAAAAGGCTGGAACAGGCAATCTCTGAGGCTAATCAAAAGGGTTATCTTGGCAAAAATATTTTAAATTCAAATTTCAACTGCGACCTCTATGTGCATAAGGGCGCAGGCGCATATATATGCGGCGAAGAGACGGCTCTTATTGAATCAATAGAAGGGAAAAGGGGGCAGCCGAGGATTAAGCCGCCTTTCCCCGCGCAGGTTGGTTTGTTTGGCAAGCCTACTGTTATAAATAATGTTGAGACCCTATCATGTATTCCGCATATTGTAAGCAAAGGGCCGAAATGGTTCGCCTCTATCGGGCCTGAAAAAAGCCCTGGCCCAAAGATATTCGGCGTAAGCGGGCATGTAAAAAAACCCGGGCTTTATGAGCTGCCCATGGGAACTCCATTAAGGGAGGTTATTTTTACACACGCAGGCGGTATAAGAGACGGCAGAAAGTTTAAGGCAGCGATACCTGGCGGAGTCTCTGCGCCGATGCTTATGGAAAAGGATTTGGATACACCAATGGACTTTGACAGCATGGCTGCAAAGGGCACAATGCTTGGCTCTGCAGGCGTTATCGTTATGGATGATACAACCTGCATTGTAAAGGTTGCCATGAGGACAATGGGATTTTTCAGGCACGAATCATGCGGCAAATGCACGCCATGCAGGGAAGGCACGGACTGGACATACAAAGTATTGCACAGGATTGAACATGGCCAGGGCAAAGAAGGAGATGTGGAACTCCTTGAGAGCCTGTGCGGAAATATATTCGGCAGGACATTCTGCCCCCTCGGAGACGGCGCTGTGATGGCGCTCAGAGGCGCTTTAAAGAATTTCAGGGATGAGTTTGAGTATCATGTGAAGAATAAGAGGTGTATGGTTTGAGGATAGGCTATGGGTAATAGGTGATAGGCAATAGGTCTTTTAGCCCATAGCCTCTAGCCCATTGCCTACAACCT
>JACRNK010000019.1 GCA_016234985.1 Deltaproteobacteria bacterium | reverse complement strand
TTGAAGGCTGTAGTAAGCTCTCCTATCTCATCCCTCCTCTTTATATCAATCCTCTGATGAAAATTTCCATCGCCTATGCTCTTCACGCCTTTCGCCAGCAACTTAATGGGTTTAACCAGAACCGATGACAATCCCAACGCCCCCAAGCCTCCCAAAAACAAGGCTCCAACGGCCAGATATAGTATCTTTTGCCGCACATCCCTGACAACCTCATCCACGACCATTTGAGAAAAGCCTATATGCGCCTCGCCTAATTTCCCCTCCCGCGAAGTGATAGGAACAGCAATATCGTAAATGGTATCGGAGCCCCTTGTAATCCTTACAGTTGCACTTCCGTCTTTTTTTAAAACCTCGCCGGCAGGCGAATAGTCCTTATTGGTCATGTCCATGTTGGTATGCGCCTTTATCACGCCGCCGCTTTCAATGAAGCCGTAAACAACGCCCCTGTTGCCGGTTATTCCGTTTACAGAACTGAAAAGCGCAAGGTCATCGTTGCTTTGAATCGGGTCTGCAACAGCAGCCGCAAGGCTTTTGGCAATGGCTGCGCCCTTTTCTATGCTTTCTGCAATGAGCGTTTTTCTGACATACGACTCAAGGACGCCGATTACCGCAATCATCAGCGCAGAGATAAACACAAGAATCATAACAAGCGATTTGAATCTCAGCCCGATGAAGATGCCGTTTTTATTTTTTGTGTTTTTGTTGTTCATACCGGTTATCAGTTGTCAGTTTTTGTTTCTTACTGCTCACTGCTTACTGTTCACTGCATACTGTCCTTATCCTCTGACCCCTGATATTGTCCCTGTTGATTTTATCATCCTCTTTGCCTTTTGGATGTTCAGGAGAGCCTTTTCATGCCGCGGCTCAATTTTCAAGATATCTTCCCACAAGGTTATGGCGTCTGCATAACTCCCCTTTGTATAAAGGTCTATGCCTTTGAGATACAATCTTTGGACTTCTTTTTCAAGGGCCTTTTTTGCAAAGATGTCATCCAGCTTTGAAATATAGGTTTTTGCAGCGACATTGTCAGGCTCTATATTTAAAATCTTTTTGAACTGCGCGGCAGCCTTTTCAATATCTCCATTATTGTAAAGCTCCTCGCCGGCCTTAAGAAGGGGGGCAACTGTGGAATTAAGCGCCTTCTGGCTTTGATGCAGGAGTTTTCTTGCCTCATCGTGGCCAGGTTCAATCTTAAGGAGAAGGGTGAAGTGGCTGATTGCCTGATAATAGCTTTTAGCCTCATAGGCTTCTTTGCCGGGCTTCAGATTCTTATCAATCAGCGCAGCCTTTGTAAATTTGGCCTTCTGCAGGCCGCGGAGAGCCTCCTGATTTTCTTTATCAAGCTTAAGCGCTGAACTGTAGCTCGCAATAGCCTTGTTATATTCATTTGCCTTCAACGCCTCTCTTGCAATCCTGATCCTCTGCCCTACGGCATCCTGCTTTTTCTTTTCTGTCTGAATAAGGACTGTCCTCAGCTCTCCTTCCGCCTTTTCTTTTGCATCAACAGCCTCTTTATGGTTTGGTTCAACAGCTAAGACCTTGTCAAATTCCTCTATCGCCTTTTGAAACTCCCTTGCGTTGAGGTAGTCCTTGCCTGCTCGCAAATGATTTATGAGCGCCTTGTCAGACGCCATGGCTGCGCCCGCTTCAGCATCCTTGTTGTCAGGGTCAAGCCTCCATGCCTCCTGAAATCCGAGAAGGGCATTGTCATAGTCCTTTGTTTCAAGATATGCCTTGCCAAGGTATAGATGTTGTTCTATATCTCCAGGCCTGAAAAATATCGCATCCTTTAGCGCCCTTATAGAGCCATTCCAATCTCCATTGTCCTGCAGCACAATGCCGATATTGAAAAGGATAATCCCGGCGCCCTCCTGCGCCTGCTGCTCCTTAAGGCCTTTCAATCCGGCCAAGCAGCTGCCGGCATTATAAATATCTCCTTCAGCGTATCTTATGTAACACTGGTAATATCTTGCCTTTTCATAACCCGGCATTATCTTAAGTATATTTTCAAATTCCTTTGCCGCTGATTTTAATTCTTTGTTTTTTATATATTCAAGCCCTTTCATCTCATATATGCTTGCGGCATAATCCTTTGCCCATGAATTTTCTTTGCCGTCGCTTTTAAGGCAGGTTTCAAAATTTTGCAGAGACTGCTGATATTCTCTTTTCTGATAATAAGCGACGCCTATAAGGCAGTATGCGGCGCCCTCTTGAGGCAAGAGAGCCAGAGATTCCCTGTAGTTTGCAATTGCCTTGTCCAACTCCTTTTTCTCATGATATTCAAGTCCAAGATTAAAAAACCCTGATGATAATTCCTCTTTTAATGCCCCGGCTGCGCCTGTCATCCCCTTTACTTTTTGATAGTAAACAAGGGCGTCGTCCAATTGCCCGAGGTTCTGATGAGCAAATCCAATGCCGAATATAAGGCGGGCATCCTCTTTTCCGGCCTCATGGACAATATTAAGATTTTCAATGGCAGCTTGATAATCTCTTGCCTTTAACTGGGCCATTCCAAGTAAATACCGCACCTCTGTGTTTCCCGGGTCGGCTTCCAAGGCCTTTTTATATTGCAGAATTGTCTTGCTGTCCTCAGATATTGAATTGGAGGGAGATATGCAAAAAAACAATAGAAGGACAAATAATAATGCGCTTTTTTTCATCACAGAAATGGAATGTTAAGACTACCCAAAAAGGTATTTGTTTTGTATTATAAACACTTGAAAAAGATTTTGTCAAAATATTTCTATCCCATATCTTCATGTCTTCTCCATCTGTAATTAAGGTCTATGATAGCCCCCGGTTCCTTTATATTCATTAAAGCCTCAAATGCCTTTTTTAAAACAAACATCTGCTGTTTGACATTGTATGGTTCTCC
>JACRNK010000273.1 GCA_016234985.1 Deltaproteobacteria bacterium | reverse complement strand
TCAGGCAGGATAGTGAAGTCAGGGAATGTGGTTTATATGCCATCGCATAAGCCGAAGGCAAAGGGATTGGAAAAAGAGATAGAGGATGAGATTTTATCCCTGTTTTCCGGGGCAGGATTTAATCCAATTAAAAAAGAAGATGTTTTAAGCAGGCGGACGCGGGATAAGAAAGAGGTTGAAAAAGTGTTTCAGCATTTGTTAAAAAGAGGTATGATTGTCAAGGTTACGGAAGACAGCTATCTTTCTCAAGACATGCTGGGCAAGGCCAAAGATAAACTTGCGGCATGGATTACGGATAAAGGCAAGATAAAGGCCGCTGAATTCAGGGACATCATTGGCTGCGGAAGAAAATTTGCCATTGAGCTTCTTGAATATTTTGATAAGGAAAGGGTTACGCTTAGAAGCGGGGATTACAGGATATTGAGGAAGGCAGTAAAGACTTAAGAGAGGATATATCATATGACGACTGGCAAAAAAATAAAACTCACCAGTTACGCATCCTGCGCGGGTTGAGCAGCCAAGATGGGGCATGACGCCCTGGCGCAGGTTCTGCGCCAGTTACCCGAAGTTACTGATAAAAATCTTCTTGTAGGCGCTAAACATGCCGATGACGCAGGGGTGTATAAACTCACTGACGATATTGCTGTTGTGAATACTCTGGATTTTTTTCCGCCGATTATAGACGACCCTTACACATTCGGCCAGATATCCGCTGCAAATGCCTTAAGCGATGTTTATGCAATGGGCGGCATTCCGAGGCTTGCCATGAATATCGTTGCCTTTCCGGCAAATCTTGACCTTTCAATACTTCAGGAGATTATCAACGGAAGCACGGATAAATTAAAAGAGGCCGGTGTTATTCTGGTCGGCGGACACTCCATAGAAGATAAAGAGATAAAATACGGCTTGTCTGTAACCGGTCTTGTGCATCCTCAAAAAGTAATAACAAATGCAGGCGCAAGGCCGGGAGATAAACTTGTTCTGACAAAACCTCTTGGCGTTGGCGTTATAACTACTGCGCTGAAAAGGGGAAAGATCAAACCTGAAGACGTGCAGGGCGCCATAGAATCCATGAAGGCCCTGAATGACAAGGCATCTCAAATTATGCAGGAGATAGGGGTAAATGCCTGCACGGATATTACAGGCTTCGGCTTTTTAGGTCATGCAATGGAAATGGCAGAGGCAAGCGGTGTCAGCATGATAGTTAAAGTAAAAGATATGCCATTCTTTCCAAAGGCCATTGAACTGATCAAAAAAGCTAAAAACCATCCGAAGACAATCAAATCAAACAAAGAATATCTGGGCGGCAGAGTGAATGTGTCAGATAGTGTCACACCTGAACAAATAAATCTCTTATACGACCCGCAAACATCAGGCGGGCTTTTGATAGCCGTGCCTCTTGAAAAATCTCAAATAGTGTTTGAACGGCTTTCCCATGCCGGAGTGCAGGCATCGGTTGTTGGAGAGGTTATAGAAAAAAGAGGGGTGGTTATTGCAATAGAGTAAATAGAGCAGCGCCTGCCTTTGCCTTTAGTAATTTATCATTGCTGCAGCATGGTTCTGATTTCTTCCGCGCTGTTTTTGATAAAATTGCACAGCCCTGTTGTGCTCTTTTAAATTCCTTGAGAAATAATGCGAGCCGTTGTTTTTTGATACAAAGAATATATAGGGAACGTTGGACGGGGCAATAGCAGCTTCAAGGCTTGCCCTCCCTGGATTTGCAATGGGTCCTGAGGGAAGCCCGTAAATCTGATAGGTGTTATAAGGCGTCTTTGTCAAGAGGTCTTTTCTTGTAAGGTTTCCATTAAAGTTCTTAATCCCGTAGATAACAGTCGGGTCGCTCTCAAGCCGCATTCCTTTTTTTATCCTGTTATGAAAAACCGCGGATATGAGAGGTCTCTCAATGCCGGCGCCTGTCTCCTTTTCTATAATGGATGCCAGCGCAATAATCTGCTTCTTTGACATCTTCAACCACGAAGGTTTCTTATAGACAATTTCTCTATATACCTTATCAAACCGCTGCACCATCCTTCTTATAATTTCGTCAGCAGCCATTCCCTTTGTAAATCTGTAGGTATCCGGAAACAAATAGCCTTCAACACTGCTGCCGTCTATGCCGAGGGATGCCGCAAATGCCGCATCCGCAGCTTTTGTCAGAAAATCATTTTTGTCCGCAATATTTATATTATCTAAAACCATTGCAACCTCTTTAATGTTATAACCTTCCGGTATGGTAACGGTGTAGTCCTTTACCTGGCCGCTTACAATCATGTCAAGAACCTCTGACGGAAGCATTGATGTTGTAAATTCATACTCGCCCGCTTTTATCTTTGTTATTGCGCCGTTAAATTTTGCCAGGAGCGAGAATTTTCCGGCGTCCGAAATAACGGCTTGCCTTTCCAGTTCCCTGGCGATGATGCTGAAACTTGCCCCATGTGAAATAAAGATGGTTTTTGGCGTCCGTTCTTTGGATGGCGGCGTGTAAAGAAAGGTATAGATATGGGTCGCCATGAGAAGGATAATGGTTAATACAGATATGATAATTGTGTTGGTTTTCATTTGAGGGATAAGCGCAGGGCAGCCTCCCCCTTTATCCCCCTCCATGAGGGGGACAGGGGGAGGCTGCCCCTAACAGTTAGCTTGCCGACGGACAAGTTGCGCATGGAGACGTTTTGTCATCTTTTTTGTCTGCCCCTGCGCCGCAGGTTTTATTTGCGGCATAGTCGGTTTTGTGCCAGCCTGAGCCTTTCAACGCAAATGAGGACTGGGACATAAGCTTTTCCACTTTCTTGGATGCGCAATAGACGCATTCCTTGATAGGTTTGTCAGAAATCTTTTGCATCGCCTCAAAGCTCTTGCCGCACGAGTTGCATTTATATTCGTATATTGGCATTTCACACACCTCCTGAAAAAACTCAAGGATTTAACCTTGCAAACTATTATACTTGTTATTGTGGCCTGTTGTCAAAAGAGAAATTAATTAGGATTAGCCTATAATTTAGATAATTGACATTATTGCAGGATAGTTATAAAATATGCGTCATATGAAAAGGCTCGCTATTATAGGGGGAGGCAAGGTCGGATATGCCCTGCTTACCCTTTTAAAAGATATACCGGATATTGAAGTGGCAGGCATTGCAGATAAGGACGAAGACGCCCCCGGTATAAAATTAGCGAGACACTCAAATATATTTACGACAAAAGATTATAACGAACTCCTTAAAACAAAAGATATAGACATTGTCATAAATGTTACCGGCAGCGGCGACATTTCAAAGGAGATTAGAAAAAAGAGAGGGCTTAAGGCAGAGATTGTAGAGGGAGTGAGCGCAAAGCTCGTATGGGACCTCTTAAGCCAACTAAAGGCTGAGCAGGATGAGATACAGAGAAATCTGGCTGAATCGAAAGAGTTATACAATATAGGGGTGGCGCTTGCCTCTGCCCATCATCTTGAAGATGTCCTGGATGCCATCGTAAAGAAATCCACCGAATTTGTGAATGCGCCTGCAGGAAGCATTGCGCTCTATGATGCGGGCGTTGGGGAATTAACCATTGCGGCGAGCAAGGGCTTTTCTCCGAAGTTTTTAGAAATAAACAGATGGAAGGTCAGGCCGAACGGCATGACCGCCCATATCCTGGGCGCAAGAAAACCGGTTGCAGTAAGCGATATTAAAAAAGAACCTCTGTTTAACAATCCCATTATGCTTGAACAAGGCGTAAGGGCGTTGATTGCCATACCCCTTCTTGCCAATAGCCGTATTGTTGGCATACTCTATATAGATGATTTTAAACCTCGCAGGTTTACCTCAAATGAAATATCGTTCCTCTCTTTACTCGGCACCCAGGCCACATTTGCAATAGAAAAACATCAGCTTCTGAAAGAATTGAAGGATAAGAATGACGCCCTTCTTGAGGCAAAGGACTATCTGAAAAATGTCTTAAATGATTCCGCCGACATAATCATAACCACTGACACTGACGGCAGGATTGTTGAATTCAACAAGGGGGCGGAGAGAATATTAGGATACCGGAGAGACGAGGTGATAGGCAGACCGGCAGCCGAGCTTTACGGAAACAGGGATGAAAGAAACAAGATAATCAGTAAAATGGAGAGGGACGGCGGGGTTTCTAATTATGGAGCGCAGCTTGCGGCAAAGAATGGAAGGATGGTTGATATAAGCCTTACCCTCTCCGGCCTTCATAACGGAGCAGGGAAGGAGATTGGAACGGTAGGCATCAGCAAGGATATAACAGAAGATAAAAAGATACGGCAGGAGATAGACAAAAAAAGCAGAGAATTGAAAGAGATTAACGACAGGCTTGAGCAAAGGATTTTGGAGAGGACGATAGAGCTTGAAAAGGTCAATAAAAAACTTGAAAGGTCAAACAAGGCTAAGAATCAATTTATAGCAAATATGAGCCATGAACTCAGGACGCCGTTAAACTCTATCATAGGTTTTTCGGAAATTTTATTGACAGACACATTTGGCGGGTTGAATGAGAAACAGACAAGGCATGCAAATAATATCCTGACATCAGGCAAGCATCTTCTGCAGCTTATAAATAATATCCTGGATATTGCAAAAATAGAGGCCGGTAAAATGACACTGGACTATTCCAACTTCTCCCTTCCCGGTATAATTGACGAGGTCATGGGTATAATTCAAACGTTGGCTGATAGAAAAGGAGTTGCCCTTGATATAAAATTAGACGCAAGGGTCTCGGAGATAACCGCTGACGGAATAAAGTTCAAGCAGATACTTTACAATCTTCTGAGTAATGCAATAAAGTTTACTCCCGGGGACGGCAAGGTTGCGCTTGTTGCCGAAAAGATAAGTGAAGCAGGCGGTTCGCAGTTCGCAGCAGGCAGATTGGGCTTCCAGCCTGGCAACAATGCGCGGGACGGGGCGCCATGTCTGCTTAAGATTTCTGTAATAGACACTGGAATAGGCATCAAGCACGAAGACACGGAAAAGGTGTTTGAGGAGTTTGAGCAGGTTGACGGAAGTTATTCCAGAAGGCATGAGGGGCTTGGATTGGGTCTTGCCCTGACAAAAAGGTTAGTAGAGCTTCACGGCGGAGTTATATGGGTTGAAAGCCAGCCCGGCAAGGGAAGCGTATTCAGTTTTATCCTGCCGGCTGCTGTTTCTGTTCCTGCTGCCCCATCTCCTTTTATCCCCCTCCAAACCCCTGCCGCACATCAGCTGCCACCTCCCCCTTTATCCCCCTCCGTGAGGGGGACAGGGGGAGGTGGCTTGCAGGATAAAACAAATGCGCCTCTGGTTTTGGTAGTGGAGGACGACCTTCCCACGTCCGAGCTTATAACCATTCATCTGGCAAAGGCAGGCTATTCCGTTGCCCATGCCTTTGACGGGAATGAGGCTGTAAAGAGGGCGCTGGAGCTGAAGCCGTTTGCCATTACGCTTGATATAATGCTGCCGAATAAGGACGGCTGGGAAGTGCTGCAGGCATTAAAAAACCGCGAGGAGACCAGGGATATCCCTGTTATAATAAATTCAATAATAGACAATAAAGAGCTGGGCTTTGTCCTCGGCGCGGCGGATTATCTTACAAAACCTGTGGATGGGGCGCGGCTTATTCAAAGGCTCAATGAGTTCAGACCCATGTTTAAAAAAGCAAGCCGTCACGCCAACGCGCTCCTGATAGAACAGGATGAGGAGATGATAAAATCTCTGTCGTCAATATTAGAAGGTGAAGGGTTTTCCGTGTTAAACGTGAGAGGAGGAGAAGAGGGCATTGAGCTTGCGCTGGTTGCAAAACCAGACCTTATAATTATTGATATGATGTTGAACGGTTCGAGCGAAATTTCAAGTTTTGATATAATACACAGATTGAAAAATACCCCTGCAACACAGGGCATACCTATATTCCTTTTGACCGAAAAAGAGATGGGCACGGATGAGAGGCTTAAGGTTATGGGATATATTGACAGGGTTATACAGAAAGGCTCTTTCTCAAATGAATATATGGTAGACCAGATAAAAGAGCTTGAATCCCTGTATCCAAAAAGGGCAGGGCTGGTGGATGAAGTTACCGGGCTTTTTAATCACCGCTATATGAGCATCAGGCTTAATCAGGAGGTAAAGAGGGCAGACAGGTATAAACAGCCGTGCTCTCTCGTAGTGATAGCAGTTGACGACCTTCAAACATATATTGCCAAAAATGGAGAATTTCATGGCAATGCAGTTTTGAGAAAGGCGGCAGAGCTTATAAAAAAGGCGCTAAGGGGTTATGACACGGCAGTCAGATATGGAACCGATGAGCTTGCAATACTCCTTCCAGGCACGTCAAAATCCTCTGCCGTGCAATTGGCAAAAAGATTCAAGACCATAGTTGAGAGTTATCCGTTTTATAACGCAGAAAATCAGCCCAAGGGCAAGATAAGCGCGAGCGTGGGCGTGGCAACCCATCTTGATGACGCCAGCGACATGGAAGGGTTTATTCTGGCAGCGCAAAAGGCGCTGGCTGACGCCAGGGTGGAGGGCGGAGACAGGGTTGTGGCATACAAAGACAGTAAGTCGTAAGTGGTAAGTTGTAAGTGGTAACTATTTCCGACTTACGACTTACGGTATTTTCAGGAGCATAAAATGGCCGGGAAAAAAGTTTTAATAGTTGAAGACAATGAGCAGAATATGGAGCTTTTCCGCGATCTGCTTTTATCAAAGGGATATGCCGTAATGGAGGCTGTGGATGGCGAAGCGGCGCTTGATAAAGCGCATAATGAAACGCCCGACCTTATCCTTATGGATATACAGCTTCCCAGAATGGATGGGGTTGAGGTTACCCGCAGGATGCGTAATTATCCTGCCTTAAATGCTACTGCCATTATTGCAGTAACTGCCCACGCAATGAAAGGCGACAGGGAAGGATTCTTAAAGGCAGGTTTTAATGATTATATAGCCAAGCCGATAAATATAAAGACGTTTTTACAAACCATAGAAAACCATCTGCAAACCTCTGCATCTTAATTTATATGCGCTATAAAGACGAGCCCCTTCTTAATGATATAGTCTATCTAAAGGCAATCCTCTCTGATGTCCTTCTTGAGCAGGTTGGAAAAAAAATGCTCAAGGTCATAGAAGATCTGAGCGCATCCGGCGTCCTCCCCCGCCTTAGCCTGAATCAGGCATCCGAGGTTATTCAGGCGTATTCGATAAATTTCCAGCTTATCAATCTGGCAGAGGAAAATTTTGGTATGCAGGACAGGAGGGCGATACAGAGGAAAGGAGAGCCTGTTCCGGGTTCTATAGAAGAATGTGTCAGGATGTTCAGGAAAAACAAAGTCAGCCCGGATAAAATACAGTCCCTTTTAAACCGGCTTTCCATTGCGCCTGTAATAACAGCTCACCCCACAGAGGTAAAGAGAAGGACTGTGCTGGAAAAGCACCGTAAGATATATCTTGCAATCTTTAAAAAAGAAAACCCTATCTGGACAGACAGGGAGAAAGAGCTCGTAAGGGAAGAGCTGCTTGGGGAGGTTCAGAAACTCTGGCAGACAGGCGATATAAGGCTTGAAAGCCCAAAGGTGGAAGAAGAAGTTCAAAACGGCATTTTTTACTTTAACAGGACATTCTTTGAAGTCCTGCCGATGTTATACGATGAGCTTTTTTATCAGCTCGGCAGATACTATCCTGAATGCGAATTTTACATTCCTCCGTCTTTATTATTGTTCGGAAGCTGGGTAGGCGGCGACAGGGATGGAAATCCGTTTGTTACCGGCGAAAAGACGCGCTGGGCTTTGATGGCGCACAAAGAGCTGGCTATTTCCAAATATATGGAAATCATATCTCAGCTTGTATCCATGTTGAGCATATCCAGGCAGCTTATTTTGCCGAGCAAAGAGCTTCTTGTCTCCATAAAAGACGATGCAAGGGACATGGGAGTTGAAGGGCAGAAGATTGCAGCAAGAAACCCTCATGAGCCGTACAGGCAAAAACTTTCTCTTATGAGGAAGAAACTTGAAAATACGCTGGGGGTCAATGGGGGAGGAGCCGGGGAGTATTATAAAACTGCTGAAGAATTTATAGATGACTTGAACATAATAAAGGCAAGCCTTTATGAAAATAAAGGCGAGAGGATTGCAAAACTCGAGATTCTGCCGCTTATAAGACAGGCGGAAACCTTTGGTTTTCATCTGGCAAAATTAGACATAAGGCAGCACAGCGAAACCCATAGGATGGCTGCGGCAGAGCTTCTTCTTAAGGCAGGCATTGTCCAATCAGGATACCTTGCGCTGTCGGAGCAGGATAAAGTTAAGGTTCTTTCAGCAGAGCTTGCGTCTGTAAGGCCGCTGGTGCCGGACTATGTGCGCCTGTCCCATGAAACAAAAGAGGTTCTGGATACATTCAAGGTGATTAAATATGCACAGGATAAGATAAGCTGGGATGCGATAGGCTCTTACATTGTCAGTATGACGCACAACGCAAGTGATATTCTGACAGTCCAGCTTCTGGCAAAAGAGGCGGGTCTCTGCGGAACGAGCGATGACAATGAAAAAATATTTAACAGGCTTGATATAGTTCCGCTCTTTGAAACCATAGATGATTTAAGAAGGGCGCCTGCAATATTGAAATCCCTGCTTTCAAACCATACATACAGGAGATACCTTGCAAAAAGGGATAATGTCCAGGAGGTCATGCTCGGATATTCGGACAGTTGCAAGGACGGAGGGATATTAACCTCCAGTTGGGAGCTCTATCATGCCCAGAAGATGCTCACAGAGGCGGCGGCAGAATATAAAATCAAGCTAAAACTATTTCACGGAAGGGGAGGCACAGTCGGCAGGGGCGGAGGGCCTACTCACAAGGCAATCCTTGCCCAGCCGCGCGGCACGGTTAACGGCCTTATAAAGATAACGGAGCAGGGCGAGGTTATATCTTCCAAATATGCAAACCTCGGAACGGCATTATATAACTTAAATATGCTCGTAGCCGGAGCTATGGAAGCTACATTAGGCAGTGAACAGTCAATAATGGTGAACAGTGAACAGTCAAACAAAGAAAATATATTTGAAGAGGCATTCAAGGAAATATCCGAAACATCTTACAAACTCTACAGGGAATTAGTTGATGACGCGGATTTTTTAACATACTTTTATCAGGCCACTCCCATAGAGGAACTGGAGCACCTTAAGATAGGCTCCAGGCCGGCCTATAGAAAGGGAAAAGGCAAGGTTGAAGGATTAAGGGCAATTCCATGGGTCTTTAGCTGGAATCAGAGCAGACACATCATACCGGGATGGTATCCGTTAGGCTCCAGCCTGAAGGCATTTGTAAAAAATGACGCATCGCGTGAAAGATTGCTTCAGGAGATGTATGAGAAATGGCCGTTCTTCAATAACCTGGTTGATAATATTCAGATGGTCATTGCAAAATCCGACATGACCATTGCAAGGCTTTATTCCTCGCTTGTAAAGAATAAAAAGATAAGAGACAGAATATATGGAAAGGTCAATAGAGAGTTTAACCTGACCGTAAAAATGCTTTTAAAGATTACCGGACAGAAAAAGATGCTGGATAACAGCCCGTTTCTTCAG
>JACRNK010000272.1 GCA_016234985.1 Deltaproteobacteria bacterium | reverse complement strand
TGTATCATCGTCATCAACATCATCCAACATCTTTTTGGGAGAAACGAATGACTTTGACGACTATTATTACGGCAGTCTTTTCATCAGTGACGGAACAGGGCTCTACACCCGCGGCGTAAGCTCCGGCGCTACTTTGGACGGGCCTGCCACTCCGTGGTCAGGTTCGGCGTCGTTGAATGTTCATGGCCCTTATAATGATTTTGGCGCAAAAAAAGACCCTTATGTCTGGTTGTCTGACATATACAGCGGAAAATCAGGCAGCGGCTATCTTACTTATGATAACGGCGCATTCTTCGGAGTAATCGGCGGCGTATGGCAGAACAAGATGATAGACGGCAGGCTCTACAGCCTTTATATAGACCCGTCTGGCAATGCGGGAATTCTCACAGGCAGCCTTGCAGGGAGTTACTATCCTGATACCGGCATGTTCAGCGCAAGCGGGACATGGACGGCTACTGCGCTGGCAGCAGGTCTTGCGCCTTCGAGTCTGGGCGATTTAACATATGGCTATAATCTTATTATGAACCCTGATAATGGCGCAATTGCCAATATTCAAGCAACAAGCGGAGTTGCTGCGTTTACATCAAAATATGAAGCAAGGACATTCAATATAAGCGGGCAGAACTGGGGCATATGGGAGGCGGTAACAGGAGGCACAGGCGGCGCAGCATCAAATACATGGAGCCTCCTAACGGAATACAAATCTACAAACGGCTCTCTGATATTTGGAAACAGGATTGAAGGTTCGCAATGGTCGGACGGCAAATTATACGGCGCAATATACGGTTACGGCGCTGATATATCGGCAACTCCTGCAACATGGATAAGCAGAGGCGAGACCATCGGCACATTCAATCCTGTTGCCTCCACATGGCAGGCTGCTCAGGTCGGCGCTTATATAGAGACCAACAAATTCCTCTCAATGGCGCAGACAGTTCAGGGCCGGGCAGCGCTTCAGCAGCTAAACATACCGTTTGTGGAAGTGGGCAGGGCAAACCTGGCCGGTTCCGGCAATAACATGACGGTAAATATGAATGATGTGACATTCTTTGCCTACAATACAGGTGCGGCTCCGAAGGTATGGGCAACTGGAAATGTAAACGGAACCTACACTGCTGCTCCGAGCATAGGCACAGCAGTTAATCTTACAGGCAGCGGCCTCAATGCAGCCTTTACGCCAAAGGTCTGGGATAGTGTCAATAATAAATGGATAGCAACAGTTGACGGCAGTGGAACTCTGAGCGGCGGTTCTTATAACGGTACTACCACTTTCAATGGCGCAGCCGCAGGGACAATAGGTGGAGGCGCATTTTTAGGAACCGGTGCAGGCGTGGCGCAGTAAAGGGAGAGCAATTTATGCCACTGCCCCGCCGCAGCTTGAGCCTGCCCCTGCTGTGCAGCCGTAGCAGTGGATGCCTGTTGCAATGCGCCTGTTGCAGAGCTTATTCAAATCAAATTCTTTAATGTTTGAAGGTGCTCCGTGGTTTACCTTCATTCCAAGCATCTGGTTGAAGTCGCAGTCATAGAGAGAGCCATCCCATGCTACTGATAGTGTATATCTGCACATTGCCTGCGAAGCTGCGTTCGGATTGTAGCTGGAGATGAGTTTCTCCATATATCCGTCGTAATTTTCGGATGCATTGAGATAATTCAAAAAGCGTCCGACGGGCATATTTGTAATTGTGTAAAGGTTGTTAAATATGATGCCATGTCTTTTCAATAACTCTCTTTTAAAATCTGCTTCAAGGGATTTCTGGGAAGGGGGAAGAAACGCCCCTGCCGGGTTATAGACAAGATTCAAAACAAGGCCGGAATCTTCTCTGCCGTAGCCGATGCCATTGAGCCTTTTTAGAGCCTCTAATGATTTCTTGAAAACACCTGCCCCGCGCTGCCTGTCTGCGGTTTGTTCAGAATAATAGGGAAGGGACGCAACCACCTCCACCCTGTTTTCTGCAAAGAATTCGGCAAGGTTTTTATAATCAGGCTCAACAAGGATTGTCAGGTTTGAGCGAACCATGACATGACGGTTTCTATTTCTAAATTCTTTTACGAACCATTTAAAATCGGGATTCATTTCAGGCGCCCCGCCTGTTATATCAACGGTCGGGATGTCCGTTTTTTCCAGCGCTTCCAAACAGGCCTGCATTATCTGTTTCGGCATGGTTTCTTTTCTGCCCGGCCCTGCCTCAACATGGCAATGTTTGCAGGCTTGATTGCAGAGCTTGCCGATATTCACCTGAAAAACTGTTATGCCGGTTGCGGTCAGCGGATAGAGTTTGCTTTCCGATAATGCTGCGTCAAAAGGTTTGAGAGTCACAGAGAAACCTTTTTTGCGGCATTTTTCATCTGCACGCCGTGAACCAGCGATGCACCTCCTCTTATGGCTGCTGCCACATGAACAGCCTCTGTCATCTGCTCCTCATTTGAACCCTTTTCAAGGCATGTCTGTGTGTATGCATCTATGCAGTAAGGACACTGCACAGCGTGGGCGACTGCAAGGGCAATCAGGGCCTTTTCCCTTTCAGAAAGGGCGCCTTCGGCAAATACTGCGCCATACCATTCTGAAAATTTCTTCCACAGTTCTGGCGCGCCTTCGCCGATTGTAGGAAATTTAGACAAATCCTCCGGCGCATAATATGTGTTCATAGAGTTTCTCCTTTTATGTTGATTTTTATTATGCCCAAATGTAGCAGATTAAATATTGCACTTCAATTCAAAAATGCTATTATCATTATCATTATGCCGATTGTAAAAAGGGTTGTTGAGATAAAGGCTTCGCCTGATAAGGTGTTTGACCTTATTGCAAGGCCGGAGGGGTTTTCCAAATATTCAAGCCTTGTAAAAAATGTTACAGCCGCAGGACAAGCAGCATATCATTGGGTTGTTAGTATTTATGGCATTGAATTTGAATGGGATGCAAAAGTGGTCGAATCTATAAAGCCCAAACGGTTCGAGTGGCAATCTATAAAAGGCGTTCAAAATTCAGGCTCATATGTATTGGAGCCGGTGAAGAACGGCACGAGGGTAGCATTTTCTATGGAATATCATCTTCCGAACGCAGTTATGGAAAAGCTGGCACATATTTTCGCAAGCGGTTTTATGGAAAAAATGGCTTCTGAGATACTGGAGAATGTAAAAAAAGAACTGGAAAATTCTTAATGACTTTTCAAACTTGTTTTGCTAATCTTTTCTAACGCAGCTCAAGGCTTTAGCATTGGAAAAAACTCAAAGCTGGTCGTAATATCTTTTTTCGATGGTTGAGTTACAACTTATTGGAGGACATTTGTGAAGGCAGCAAAACCCATCATCTGGAATGGAATAATCAGAGAATTCCAGGAATTTCTCCCAAAAGTCAAGGATGACAACGTTGTCACCTTAAGAGAAGGAAATACGCCTTTGATAGAGGCGGTTAATATGGAAGGGATATTTGAGAGCGGATTGAAAATATTCCTAAAATACGAAGGATTGAATCCAACCGGTTCTTTCAAGGACAGGGGCATGACAATGGCTGTATCAAAGGCGAAGGAAGACGGCTCCCACGCCATAATATGCGCCTCAACAGGCAATACATCCGCAGCTGCGGCAGCATATGCGGCAAGGGGAGGGCTCAGGGCGTATGTCCTGATACCTGAGGGTAAGATTGCGCTTGGAAAACTCTCTCAGGCCATGATGCACGGCGCAACGGTTATTCAGATACAGGGCAATTTTGATGATGCGCTGGCAATCGTAAAAGAGGTTTCGAAAACATACCCTGTTACGCTTGTTAATTCAATAAATCCATACAGGATAGAAGGGCAGAAGACAGCGGCATTTGAAATATGCAACCAACTTGGATTTGCGCCGACTTATCATTTTTTGCCGGTAGGCAATGCAGGAAATATAACCGCATACTGGAAAGGCTACAAGGAGTTTAAAGAAAAGGGAATTATAAAAACGCTTCCAAAGATGATGGGGTTTGAGGCAGAGGGCGCTGCGCCTATTGTAATGGGGCGCCCGGTGAAAAACCCTGAGACAGTTGCATCGGCTATACGAATCGGCAACCCCTCAAGCTGGGAGGCCGCGGTGAAGGCAAGGGATGAATCAGGCGGGGCAATAGATATGGTGTCTGACGATGAAATCATTTATGCATATAAACTCCTTGCAAGAGAAGGTGTGTTCTGCGAGCCTGCGTCTGCCGCATCTTTGGCTGGTGTGATAAAGATACATAAAAAGGGTATTTTCAAAAATGGCGATATGATTGTCTGCACATTAACAGGGCATGGCCTGAAAGATCCGGATACGGCGATAAAATCATCTGAAAAGCCTGTTACTGTGCCGCCTGATTTGGAAAAGGTTGTAAAAGTTTTGGGGTTTAAGCCGTAGAGTAGAGTTTATAAAAACAAATCCATTACAAGGAGGAGATATATGACTATTAGGCTTCGAAACATTCTTAAACTGTGGGCAGCAATTTTAGCGATTCCGTTTTTTGTTGTTACATCTTTCAATACATGTCTTGCTGCAGAAAAAAAAGAGGCAAAAGGAGAAAACAAGGTGGAAAAATCAAAGACCACAAAGGCGGTTATTGAAACAAAGCATGGCAATATGGAGATAAAATTTTATCCTGATGTTGCGCCGGATCATGTGAAAAATTTTATAAAGCTCGCAAAAGAGGGCTTTTATGACGGCACGATATTTCACAGGGTTATACCTGGTTTTATGATTCAGGGTGGCGATCCGAATACAAAGGGGCCGAATAAAAACATTTATGGCGCCGGCGGTCCGGGCTATAATGTTAAGGCTGAATTTAACAAGATGAGCCACAAAAGGGGCATATTGTCGATGGCAAGGTCGCAGCATCCGGACAGCGCCGGCTCGCAGTTTTTTATAGTGGTTAAGGATTCTACATTTCTTGATAACCAGTACACGGTCTTCGGCGAAGTTGTTAATGGAATGGACGCAGCGGATAAAATCGTCAACCTTCCGAGGGACTCAAGAGACCTTCCTAACGAGAGGGTGGAGATGAAGGTTAAGATAATTGAATAGTTGCATATATTGACGATATTGGATATAATAAAAATAATAGGTTAAACGAGGATTGGGCATGAAAATGGCCAAAAAAATATTTTGCATAAGCATCTTCATTATATCCTGCTCTCTTGCGGCGTTTTCCATTGTTGCGGCGCAGGGGTCTGTCCTGATGGTCGCCCTTTTCAGCGGGTTGAAAGAAGGGACTGTGCCGTCAGACTGGCGGATCAAGGAATGGAAGGGAAAGGCAGACGCGCAAATTATATCTGACAATACGGGCCATGAAGTATTGTGTTTAAAAAGTAACGGCGCTTCCACAGCCCTGTATAAGGAAATCACCCTGAATATAAAGGAGTCTCCTTTTTTAAATTGGAAATGGAAGGTGACAAAAATCCCTCCTGGAGGAGATGTCAGAAATAAGAATACCGATGACCAGGCTGCCCAGATATATGTTGTTTTTCCAAAGTTTCCGTCGCAAATAAACAGCAGGATGCTGGGCTATATATGGGACAGCAATGCGCCGGTTGGAAGCGAAGTGACAAGCGCAAAACTGTCAACAACCAAATATATTGTTGTTAAAAGCGGGGCAAAGGATATTGGAAAATGGTTTTCAGAAAAGCGGAATGTTTACGAGGACTATAAAAGATTGTTTAACGAAGAGCCTCCTGCGGTGGGAAGCATTGCGCTTATGATAGATTCTGACGATACGAAAAGCAGCGCAGAAAGTTTTTTTGGAGACATCTCTCTATCAGCAGACTAATGGGCGCGCTACATAATAATTTTTCGTAGTCTGCCGATTTATCGGCTTTTTTAAAAACGCCCATAAATGGGCAAGCTACAAACATGACAATTTATTAGACATCTTTTCCAATCCGAAAATATATAAGCGTAAGCCATCCTTTTCTTCAGGAGTGCCCGTCTTTGATAATGAGGAATAAAAAGAGAAAAGGTCTTTATCTCATCCTCGTTATTTTTTTAGCCTTTTTCTTGTCCTTGTCCGCCTACTATCTTTATACCCCGATTGACCTGACCAACTATAAAAACCTTCTCCTGCCTGAGATTGAGAAAGCCGCCCATCTCAACATTGAACTGGAAGGACTTGTCCTGACGATTCTTCCCTATCCTCGTTTATCGTTTAGAGGTCTTACAATCAAAGAGGGCGGGTATGCTGTTTTTAAGGCTGAATCCATAAAGGCAAGCCTTGCCCTTATTCCGCTTATAGTTCATAAAGAATTTGAAGTTAAAAATCTGGTTATTACAGGAACAGATGTGTTTGTCAAAAGAGAGGCTGACGGCGGGCTCAATATCATAAGGATTTTAAAAGAGACATACATTCCCGTATCAATAAAAAAGGTAAGGATTAAAACAGGGAAGGCGCATTGGACAGATGAGTTTTTGCAAGGTGGGATAAAATACGAGGCCGTGAATATAGATGCGACGCTCATCCCAAAAGGGGCAGATGATTTCTCCTATTACGGGACGGCAAAGCTTCTTCCATCTACACGAATAAAATTTTCA
>JACRNK010000026.1 GCA_016234985.1 Deltaproteobacteria bacterium | reverse complement strand
CTCTGATGAACAGGTTTATACGACCCTTGAGAATAAAATGAAGTGCGGCGTCGGCAAATGCGGCAGGTGCAATGTGGGCGATATTTACATCTGCAAGGAAGGGCCGGTTTATACGGCGGCAGAGGTAAAGAAGATGTATAATGATTTTTAAAAGGAGTTCCTATGGATAAACATAAAAAACCAATAAAACCCTTGGCAACAGGCGATAAGACCATTCCGCCGGAAGGCGCGAAGATGATTCCGATATACATCATGGGCAGGGAATATATGGTGCCGGAGACCCTGACCATTATGAAGGCAACGGAGTATGCCGGTTATCAGTATATGCGCGGATGCGGGTGCAGAGGCGGGATATGCGGCGCATGCGGCACTTTCTATAGATTTCTTGGCGATTACAAATTGAAGACAGGTCTTGCGTGCCAGACCGTTGTTCAGCCGGATATGGTTATCGCGCAATGCCGTTCTTTCCGTCAAACAGGCCGAGCTACAATCTTGAAAAGCTTGTCCCTGCAGGCTTGAAGCAGGGAATGGAGAACACCCCGCATGAAGAATTAAGAAGATTATATCCCGAAGTTTTTAAGTGCGTTGGCTGTGGCACATGCACGCGCACATGCCCGATGGATATAGATGTCATGGATTATATTGCCCTGATGAAACGTGGCGACTTAAAGGGCGCTGCAATCAAGAGTTTTGACTGCGTAATGTGCGGGCTCTGCGCATCCCGCTGTCCTGCGCAGATTTCGCAGTTTACCGCCGCGATGTTCGTGAGAAGGCTATACGGCAAATATGTCCTGCCTGCGGCAGAGCATCTGAAAAAGCGCGTAGAGGCGGTCAAGGCCGGAAAGTATCTCAAGATGCTTGACGAGCTTACCAAGAAAAGCGCGGACGAGTTGAAGAAACTCTATACCGAAAGGGAAAGAGAACCTGACATGACAGAGCCGGGCAAGTGGATGCCGAAAGACACAAAGTATTTGTAGGAGGATTATAATGCCTATTATAAACATTAAGATGGCAAAGGGTAGAACACTTGAGCAAAAGCGACAGTTGGTTAAAATACTTACACAGGAAACAGCAAGTATTCTGGATGTCAAACCTGAATGGATAACGGTTATCATAGATGAATACGAAAGGGAAAACTGGTCAAGCGGAGGCAATCTCCATATTGATAAATTTGGGACAGGGTTTGGAAAGGAAGGGGTGAGGTGAGGAGACATATAAATCACCATCGGAGCCTTTATGCAAAACTATGGAAAATATCTGAATGATAAAGAAAGACAGGGGATACATCGGTTTGTTGAAAGGGCAAGGCAACTGATAAAGTTAAACAGATAGGAGAAACCATGAACGGCACGAAGTTTTGGGGTAGAGAACTATGAAATTTGCTGAGATCAAGAAAATACTTGCCGGACATAAAGCCAAATTCCGAAAAAAATTTAAGGTAAAGGAAATCGGGATATTTGGCTCGTATGTGAAAGGTGAGGAAAAGAAAACCAGCGATGTTGATATATTGGTTGATTTTGCCGAACCAGTGGGTTTTTTTAAGTTTCTCGAGTTGGAAGAATATATTGAATGTTTGCTTCATGCAAAGGTTGACCTTGTATCCAAAAAGGCGCTTAAACCTAGGATAGGCCAATATATCCTCAAAGAAGTTGTGTATATATGAAAAAGAGAGATTATGGAGACTATTTACAGGATATTTTGACCGCTGCTATGGAGGTTAAAGAATTTACAACGGGAATGAATTATGACGAATTTATTGAGGATAAGAAGACTGTCAATGCCGTCATAAGAAGCCTTGAGGTTTTGGGCGAAGCGGCGAAAAGGATACCATACGAAGTGAGACGGAAATATCCTGATGTTCCATGGAAAAGAATGGCCGGAATGAGAGATAAACTTATCCATGAATATTTTGGAGTAGATTTGGAAAAGGTGTGGTTAGTTGTAAAAGAAGAATTGCCTCCGCTTGAACCGATTATTGAACAAATTTTAAAAGAGACAGATAGGAGAATCCTATGAACGGTTATACGTCTGAACTTAAAGAGCTTATAAAAAAGGTTGAAGCCAGCAGACACGCGAGGGTGGAGCGGGCAAGAAAGAATCAGCACTTCCCGGCGCTCACCATGGAACAGCGTAAAGAGTGGCTCAACAAATATCATCCGGATTATAAATCAGACGGACGAAGGGCTGTAAAGGTGGGTCCGAACAAGGGCGAAGTCTTTCCTGAAGAGGTTGTAAATCTTTTAGAGTCCAGGAGCAGAATAACTCCGAAGAACATTGATCTTACAAAAATAGATTATGAAACAGATGTGCTGGTAATTGGTGCCGGTGGAGCTGGCACATCTGCGGCATTGATTGCGCAGGAGAACGGCCGCAAGGTAATTGTTGCGACAAAACTCAGGCACGGCGATTCCAACACGGTTATGGCCGAGGGCGGCATTCAGGGCGCGGATCAGGAAGGGGATTCGCCGTATTATCATTTTATTGACGCGATGGGCGGCGGACATTTCAGCAATCAGCCTGATCTGGTGGCAGCGCTTACCAATGACGCGCCGGTGGCGCTTCACTGGCTTGAGTCCCTCGGTTTGATGTTTGACAAATATCCTGACGGCAGGATGCTGGCGCGGCACGGCGGGGGCACATGCAGGAGAAGGATGCACTCTGCAGGAGATATGACCGGCGCAGAGATCATGCGGGTTGTGCGGGATGAGGCGCGAAACCGCTCAGAAGATATATGCGGGATGAGGCGCGAAACCGCTCAGAAGATATAAAGGTTCTGGAATTTTCTCCTGCTGTGGAATTGTTGCTTGATGCAGAGGGAAGATGCGCCGGAGCTATTCTCTATAATCTTGAAACAAAGGAATACTACATCGTCAAGGCAAAGGCAGTTGTCATGGCAACAGGCGGATTCGGAAGACTGCACATCCAGGGTTTTCCGACAACAAACCACTACGGAGCAACTGCGGACGGCATTGTCATGGCATACAGGGCAGGCGTGAAGATGAAGGATCTGGATTCAACACAGTATCACCCGACCGGCGTTGTATATCCTGAACAGAATGTCGGGCTGCTCATTACGGAAAAAGTGAGGGGACTCGGTTCTCAACTTATCAATATTGACGGCGAGGAGTTTTGCTTCCCCTTAGAGCCGAGAGATATTGAATCATCGTGCATAATCAAGGAGTGCCTCGAAAAGGGGAAAGGCATAATGACGCCCATCGGCAGGGTCGGCGTATGGCTCGATTCGCCCATGATTGAGGCGCTTCATGGCGAAGGCACGGTAAGAAAAGAACTTCCTGCCAAATATATCCAGTTCAAGAGATACGGTATTGATATCAGCAAAGAGCCGATGCTCGTGTATCCGACGCTCCATTACCAGAACGGCGGACTCCAGATAAATGCCAACGGAGAAACAACCGTCCCCGGCCTTTACAGCGCAGGAGAGGTGACAGGCGGCGTGCACGGAAGAAACAGGCTCATGGGCAATTCGCTTCTTGATATCCTTGTGTTCGGCAGAAGGGCGGGGATGAATGCGGCAGAGTATATAAAAGCAGGCAAAGGGCAAAAGGCAAAAGGCAAATTGACGCTGGAGCATGTTGAGAAATTTGAGAAAGAATTGAAGGCTGCGGGCGTGAAAGAGCCGGTTGTCGGGCCCATGATTTTGCCGGAATATACGCCTGACCATGTGAAGGAGAGAAGATGGGTTGAAACCGCTTGACAATGCAATTTCCATTATGGTAATAACCACACTGTCAAAAAAGCGAACCTTCTGCAACTGACGGAATAAAGGTGGTTACCACCGGGGAGCGGAAGACAGGAAGATATGCCGACCGTCTGGGTGATTTAGTTCGTAGGGGCGAACGGCCGTTCGCCCCTGCACAATTTTGACTAATATGTCCTGACGGTTTTTTTATTTCTTGAGGAGGTTTCGTAAAAGTGAACCCCGTTAGACCTAATTGGGGTTTGAGAATGAGGTGAGCAGATTATGTTTCAAGACAGTATGGAAGGAGGTCTAACGGGGTGAATATCCATGAATATCAATCTAAAGAGATACTGACAAAATACGGTGTTGCTGTGCCAAAGGGGAGGGTTGCGTGGACTCCGGATGAAGCAGAGGATATTGCCAAGAATTTTATGGGTGATAGGCTTTGTGTGGTCAAGGCGCAGATACACGCGGGCGGGCGCGGCAAGGCAGGCGGGGTAAAACTTGCGAAGAATCATCAGGAGGCAAGACAATATGCGGAGGTTATTCTCGGTAAAAAACTTATTACGCATCAGACCGGGCCTGAAGGAAAAGAGGTAAAAAAGGTTTTGATAGAAGAGGGGTGCCAGATAGCAAGGGAACTCTATCTGGGATTGGTGATAGACAGGGCAAAGCAGAGGGTTGTTGTTATGGCCTCGCAGGAAGGCGGTGTTGAGATAGAAGAGGTGGCGGCAAAAAGCCCGGAAAAGATTTTAAAGGAATATATTGACCCTGCTGTCGGCCTGATTCCGTTTCAGGCAAGAAAGCTTGCGTTTGGTTTGGGTATAGATAAGTCGCTTGTGAACAAGGCCGTGAAATTTATGACAGGATTGTATCAGGCATTTGTTGACTCCGACGCATCTATGGCTGAGATAAACCCGCTGGTAATAACCAAAGACGGGAATATCATGGCGCTGGACGCGAAGATGGGTTTTGACGACAACGGCCTTTTCAGGCATAAGGATATTCACGAGATGCGGGATTTAGATGAAGAAGACCCCAAAGAGGTTGAGGCGTCAAGATACAGTCTGAATTATGTTGCCCTTGACGGCAATATCGGCTGCATGGTAAATGGCGCAGGCCTTGCCATGTCAACCATGGATATAATAAAACTCTACGGCGGCATGCCTGCTAACTTTCTTGATGTGGGCGGCGGGGCTAATAAGGAGCAGGTTATTGCGGCATTCAAAATTCTGATGTCCGATGAAAAGGTCAAGGCTGTTTTGATAAATATCTTCGGCGGAATAATGAGATGCGATATAATAGCAGAAGGGGTGGTTGCAGCCGCTAAAGAAGTAGGCGTAAAGGTTCCGCTGGTTGTGCGGCTTCAAGGCACAAACGTGGACTTGGGGAGAAAGATTCTGGCAGAATCAGGGTTGAATATTATTACTGCGGAAAAGATGAGTGATGCGGCGGAGAAGGTAGTAAAGGCGGCTAAGGAGGTTTCATGAGCATACTCATAAATAAAAACACAAAGGTCATCTGTCAGGGCATTACCGGTGAGCAAGGAACCTTTCATACGCGCCAGATGGTTCAATACAGCACCAGGATGGTGGGCGGTGTAACGCCGGGCAAAGGCGGCACGAATGTTGACGGCATTCCGGTTTTTGACACCGTGGATGAAGCGGTAAAAAAAACAAAGGCCAATGCCTCGGTTATCTATGTGCCTGCTGCATTTGCGGCAGATGCGATTATGGAGGCGGTGGATGCAGGCATAGAGATTGTTGTCTGCATTACGGAAGGTATTCCGGTTCTGGATATGGTGAAGGTAAAAAGATTTATCGGATGTAAAGACTCCCGCCTCATCGGTCCGAACTGTCCCGGAGTTATAACCCCCGGCGAATGCAAGATAGGCATCATGCCCGGACATATCCATAAAAAAGGTAGAATCGGCGTTGTTTCCAAGAGCGGGACTCTTACTTATGAGGCGGTTGACCAGTTGACGCGGCTTGGACTGGGGCAGTCAACCTGCGTGGGTATCGGCGGCGACCCTATTAACGGAACTAATTTTATTGACGTGCTGGAGATGTTTGAAAAGGACAAAGGCACGGACGGAATTATTATGATAGGCGAGATAGGCGGCACGGCAGAGGAAGAGGCTGCGGCTTTTGTAAGAAAAAACATTACCAAGCCTGTTGTTGGTTACATTGCCGGAGTTACTGCTCCAAAGGGCAAAAGAATGGGACACGCAGGCGCAATTATAGCCGGCGGTAAAGGCACAGCAGAAGAGAAGTTTGAGGCAATGAAAAGGGCAGGGATAAAGATTACAAAGAATCCTGCGGATATCGGAATGACATTGATGGAATTGTTGAAAAAGGGAAAGAAAAAACAAGTAAGCAGAAAAAAGTGAACTTTTTATCTTCTGCTTACTCCATACTGCATACTCTGATAGATGCAAAAAAAGATTTATTTTCTTGCATAAAGAAATCTTTACTCTCCTTCAACTTCCAAACCTATCCATCCTTTTCCAAATGCTCATAATCATCTCTTTTCCCAATTTGAAAATTTCTCCCACGATATTGATAATGTTCTGAATCAATCCATCAACTTTTTTTGACTCACGGAATGATTTTATATCTTTGTTAGCTTGGCTTAAATAATTATTGATTTCATCCAATCCCTGTGAAGATAATTCCTTTAATTTTAGCATTAACAGTTCCGGCATGGTTACGACTCCCTGGAGCGTATCGCCCTCTTTTAGGGGCGGGCTGTTTGCAGGAAGGGGAGGGGGTCAGGAAGGGGAGGGGGTCAGGAAGGGGAGGGGGTCAGGTCTACTTTCTTGCCATTTGGGAGGAGTGAGGGCCTTTGGTATCCGATTTATTTTTCAAAGCCTTTACGCCGGCACAAAGTCAACTTTCAGATATGTTCCGGTTGCCTTGGCGACCTTCTCCAATGTTTTAAGCGACAGTCCTTCGTATTCGCCGCTTTCCAGTCTGGAAACCGCTTGCTGGCTTGTCCCCATAAGTTTCGCCAACTCTTTCTGTGTCAGGCTGTTCTCTTCACGGAGCGTATGTATCTTGTAAGCCAATGCCAAAGCCGTTTCTTCCTCTTTGTAATGCCGCCTGAACTCCGGATTCTTCAGGTCTTCCTCAAGCCGCTCCTGAAAAGTTCTAAACTTTTTCTTCTTCATTGTACTCCTCCGTGTTGTGATGTTTTATCCAATCGTTCATCCTGCGCTCCGCCAGTTCTATATCGTTTGCCTTAATCTGCATGGTCTTTTTTACAAACGCATGGACAAGGACAATGGAATCCTTCCGGTAGAAAAAATA
>JACRNK010000025.1 GCA_016234985.1 Deltaproteobacteria bacterium | reverse complement strand
CAGCGTATGTTATGGGCACATCACCGGGCGCAGGCGGAAGGTATTTTATCTTGGCTTTTTTGCCAAGATTTTTTTCTATCAACGATATAAGATAATTCACCTCAACCACCCTTGACTCTCCAAGGTTTATTATCTCGTAAGAAAATGGTTTGTATATAGATGCCAGAACACCTTGAAGTATATCTCCGATATATGTAAAGTCTCTCTTTGCCGTTCCATCGCCGTTGACCACAATCTCCTTGCCTTCATGGATGAGCCGTGTGAAGTTTGCCACAGCCATTTCAGGTCTTCCGCGTTCACCATATACGGTAAAAAATCTCAAGTTTGTTACAGGAATTTTGTATAGATGAGCATAACTAAATGCCATAAGCTCGCTGGCCCTTTTTGTTGCAGCATAAGGCGAGATGGGCTGCGATATCGGGTCGTCTTCTGAAAAAGGGACTTTGCTGTTTATGCCATAGACAGAAGAGGACGATGCAAAGACAAAGTTTTGGACAGGATGTTTTTTAACCGCCTCAAGCAGATGCAGGGTTCCAAGGCAGTTTACTTCTTCATATAATATGGGGTCTTGCAAAGACGGCCGTACACCTGCCCTTGCCGCAATATGGCAGACGACATCAATGGAGTTTTCTTTAAAGATTTTGTCTATGAGGGCATTATCCCTTATATCGCCTTTGTAGAGTTTGAAATTGGGATTTTTTAAAGCCTGTTTAAGGTTTTCCTCTTTTATCTTAGGAGCATAGAAATCATTGAAATCATCAATGGCGATAACTTTTTCGTTTTTCTCCAAAAGCCTGTCCGTGAGATTAGAGCCTATGAATCCGGCGACGCCGGTAACAAGAATATTCATCCCGTTAGAAGCCTTTTCTGTTTTAAGCAAATTCTTGGCGGAGGCAGATGATTTCTTTATGGGTGAGCTTCTAACGGGATTCATGCAATGCAGGATAGCATATTAAAAGCAAGGGGGTCAAGATTTAGAGAGGTTTCTCTATTTTACGGCAACTTTGACGACAATTTTAAAAACAGCGGATGGCGAGCCTGCTGCCAGTTTGGGGGCATGGCCGTCTTCCGGGTAGAAGACTGCCAATTGTCCCGCTTGAAGGCGCACCATAGTTATTTCTTTCTTTGGCGCTATGCCAAAGCAGATGTCTTTTTCCATGTCATACGCTTCAGTAATCGTCATCTGCTCCGCAGGAACCCAGCCGATAGCCTCTTCGCCTGAAACAATATACTGAATGTCAATATACTTTCTATGATACTCGAATTTTGGAGCATCCGTCTTTACAGTTTCATACCGGTTGACAATGGCAAACACATCCTGCCCGCCTATATCCACCTTTCCGTCAGCCATGCTGTGAATATCCGGCCTCCGCAAAAACTCAACCGCCTTCTTGAAAAAAGCGGTCATTGAAACCTGATGCTCTATGTGGTTAATGTCCGTAACAATCAATGTCCCCTGCCCTTTCCCCCGCCGCCGCCCTTGCCATGCTCCTTCTTCTCCTTAAAGTCGCCGCCTTCACTCTCATCTTTCCCCATTTTTCCATGCCCTTTGCCGTGCTGTTGTGACGCCTCGTGCGCCTTGCCCATCGTGCTTAAAAGGTCGTCTGTGCGTATGCCGTATGCCTTTGCAACCCTTCCCCATGCATGCCCCTTGCCTTTTTTGTAATCCTTCACAATAATGTTGATGTCCTTGCCTGTCCTGTTTGATATGTAGAGGGCTACTGAAAGGTCTCCCCAGCTTAAACCTGTCTTTACTTTTTGCTTCAAGATAAAGTCTTCTTTTATACCGAATTCCTTTGCCAAAGCGCCTGCAACCCTGTTCGGCCCGCCTGTTCCAGACGCCTCAACATTGAAAGAGTTTATCTTGTCTTTCAGACTCATTTCAAAATCAAGGGCTGATGCAAAGGCAGGCATTAAAACAATTGATGCGATAATCAGAAAAATCTTTTTCATAAAATCCACCTCCTTGTTTTTTGCAGATTACATGACTACCCTTATCATTGTTTTCACATTTCCCCGGACATTAAAATCGCCTATAACTTCCAGATGTCGCGGCTTGAGGCCTTTCTTTAATGCGTCAAAAATCTCGTTTGTTAGACTACCCTTATCATTGTTTTCACATTTCCCCGGACATTAAAATCGCCTATAACTTCCAGATGTCGCGGCTTGAGGCCTTTCTTTAATGCGTCAAAAATCTCGTTTGTTACAGCCTCATGTGAAATATATTTATTGCGGAAACTGTTTAGATATAGCTTCAGGCTCTTTAGTTCAACCACCTTTTTATCAGGGATATAGCTGACCTTTATTGTTGCAAAATCAGGATAGCCTGAACGTGGGCAGAGGCAGGTAAATTCAGGATAGGATATGTCAATGGTATAATCCCTGTCAGGATATGGATTTTCCCATATCTCAAGTTTTGCTTTTTTGACTGCCTTTTCACCGTATCTCATGGAAAGAGATTTTAGCAGGTTTGTCGGCATATGTAAACACCATCGGAGTTTTTAAGACATTGACAACAAAAAGATTTATAGGCTATATTTAAACTCAATTTGGGGGTATAAAATTTATGGAAGAAAAACAGATGGAAGTTGTTCCCGGCCTTGCAGGCATACCTGCCGCTGAATCTGCCGTAAGTTATGTGGACGGCGAAAAGGGGATACTTGAATACCGCGGCATATCTATTGAAACCCTGGCAGAGAAAAGCACATTCCTTGAAGTTGCCTATCTTTTGCTCTTTGGCAAACTCCCCGCAGAGTCTGAATACAAAAAATTTAAGGACGATATAACCTATCACACACGGCTGAAAGTAAAGATACTCAGAATGATGGAACTGCTGCCGGAAAACGGCCACCCGATGGAGTATCTCCAGTCTGTGGTTGCGGCCATGGGTATGTATTATCCTGCAAAAGATGTAATGAACGAGGAAACCCGTTACTGGTCTGCTGTCAGGCTGATTGCAAAAATGCCTACCATTGTTGCGACGTGTGAAAGGCTTAAGTCAGGAGATGCGCCTATTCAACCAAATAACAACCTCTCCTTTGCCGCAAACTTCTACTATATGCTTTTTGAAAAGGTTCCAGACGCCCTCACCGAAAAAATACTTGACGCAATGCTTATCCTTCATGCAGACCATACCATGAACGCATCAACATTCAGCGCGAGAGTTGTGGGATCAACCCTTGCAGACCCGTATACAGTTATATCTTCAGCCATCGGGACGCTCAGCGGCCCTTTGCACGGCGGGGCAAATGAAGAGGTGGTGCATATGCTTAAGGAGATTGGCGCAAAGGAAAATGCAAGACCCTCTATAGAAAGGATGATTGAAAAACACGAAAAAATAATGGGCGTGGGCCACAGGGTTTACAAAACAAAAGACCCAAGGGCAAAATGCCTTCAGTCATTTGCTCATAAACTGTTCCAAAATACAACTGGCAAAGGCAAGATTCTTGAGATAGCGGAAGAGGTTGAAAAGGTGGTGAATGACAAGCTGGCGAGCAAAAAACTCTATCCCAATATTGATTTCTATTCAGGCATAGTTCTTCAGGAAATCGGCATCCCGACCGAGCTTTTTACGCCCATATTTGCAATGGGACGCGTTGCAGGATGGCTCAGCCACTGGCTTGAACAGCTAAAGACAAACAAGATATACAGGCCGGATCAGAAATATACGGGGTTGCACAATCAAGAATATGTGCCTATGAGCGAACGAAGATGAATTTCCTTGACTTGCAGTTATTCTTTCTATACCATTTTTTATGTCTGTAACAATTTAATAACGGGCGGTTAACTCAGCGGCAGAGTGTCACCTTCACACGGTGGAAGTCACTGGTTCAAATCCAGTACCGCCCACCATTTATTTCATCCTTACAGCAACGCTTTTCCCATGAGCCTCTAATCCTTCAATCTCTGCAAACCTCGCCACATCTTTTCCAAGCCTCTTGAGCCCTTTCTGAGAAAAGGCAAGAACACTCGAACGTTTGATAAAATCTTCGACGCCGAGCGGAGAGGAAAACCTTGCAGTGCCTCCGGTCGGAAGCGTGTGATTCGGCCCTGCCATGTAGTCGCCGAGCGATTCCGGCGTGTTGTGTCCTAAAAATATTGCGCCTGCGTTTCTAATCTTTTTTAAAAGTTCAAACGGCTTTTCTACAAAAAGCTCCAGATGTTCCGGTGCAATCTTGTTGGATATATCTGCTGCTTCGGCCAGATTCTTTGCAATAATAATCGCGCCGTATCTGTCAATTGATTTTTTGGCAATAGTTTCCCTTTTGAGTTTCTTGAGTTGAGCCGCAACTTCTTTTGATACAGCCTCTGCCATCTTTTTTGAAGTTGTGATAAGTACGCTTGACGCAAGTTCGTCATGCTCTGCCTGAGAGAGCAAGTCGGCAGCTATCCCACGATCTTATCCACCTTTGGAATGGTCTCTGTGCCGTAAGCCAATGCGGCAATGGCCTGCGCCCCGCCCACCCTGTAAACCTTATCTGCGCCGGCAATATATGCCGCTGCAAGGACATACGGATTTATCCCGTTTTTAGCTTGTCCCGTTATGTTTCTAAACGGGAAAGGCGGTGTTGCAATTATCACATCTTTGACGCCTGCAATCTTTGCAGGTATTACATTCATCAAAACAGTGGACGGGTAAACAGCCTTTCCACCCGGAACATAGACGCCGATTCTTTCAATAGCCGTAACCATCTGGCCAAGCACTGTTCCGTCTTTTTCAGCAAATGCCCATGATTTTGCAAGCTGTCTTTTGTGAAATGCCTTTATCCTCTTTGCGGCAAGCTCCAATATTTTTAAATCATGTTTAGGAATTTTTTGCAGGGCCTTTTTTATCTCCCTTTTCTCTACCATCAATTCTTTGCTCTTAACCCTGACACCGTCGAAACGTTCCGTATATTTGAAAAGGCTTTTGTCGCCACTGCGCCGGACATCCTTCAGAATTGCCTTTACAGCCTCCTCTACCCCGGCAGTATCGGATTCGCCCCTTTTAAGAATAGCGTCAAGCATTTTAATGAATCCCTTTTCGTTTGCAAAAAATATCTTCATAATTGTCATATTTTATAGAAGAATTATAAGCGGCGCAAGATTATTTTATTTTCCTATATCTCCAAGCTCATACTGAATAATGGCCACTATGCTTATGGCCGCAGTCTCTGTCCTTAATATCCTTGGCCCAAGCGTAACCGGCAAAAAACCTGCCTTTTTTGCTTCAACAACTTCATCCCCGGAAAATCCGCCTTCGGGGCCGATTAAAACAACACATCCTGAAGAATCCTCCACATTCAAAATATCTTTGAGCTTATTCTTTTCCTCGCCTTCCCATGGAATAATCTTGATATATTTTTCCGCACCATGAGAATACCTGCTTAAAACCTCCGCAAATGACATCGATTCTTCTATCTGCGGAACAACATCTCTCCTGCATTGCTTTGCTGCTTCAAGGGCTATGCGCTGCCATCTCTTTGTCTTTTTTGCAATATATTCGCCGCCGCTCAGCTTTGGCACAACCCGCGAAGCAACAAACGGTATAATCCGTGAAACACCCAGTTCGGTTGCCTTCTGGATAATAATATCCATCTTTTCACCCCTTGCAATACCCTGGGCAAGGGTTATCTCAAACCGGCTTTCTTTATTAGAAGCATCAAACTTCTTTTCTATAACAATCCGCGCCTCATCCTTACTGACAGCTTCTATAATCCCTATAAATTCCCGGCCTTTCCCGTCAAATAAAATAACCTTATCGCTTTTTTTAAGGCGAAGCACATCTCTTAAGTGATGGAGCTCCCTGCCGGTCATAAGAACTATTTTTTCTTTCTCGCCAATATGTTCTACAAAAAATCTCTTCACCTGACGTTCCCCTTGCCAAATTCATTGGATTTTGACATTATTCGGTCAAATATGCAAGTTGGCCGCAGAAAAATACCTTGACCCTTTAGGCTGTTTGGTATATTTTTGCGTTATGAAATTAAACAACCCTCCCATACATAAAAAAAGAGCCTCACGACTTTTTATCTTAATCTTTTTGCCGGTTTTAATTTACAATTTAAGCCTTGCCTCAAATTCATGCGCCCTCCCCCTGTCCCCCTCACAGAAGGGGATAAAGGGGGAGGCTCCTGATTTCAAGGAATTCTGGAATAAGAGGCTTTCTGAGCTTAAATCCGTTCAGGCAGGGTTTGAGATGGACAAACCTGTAAATAAGGGTAGCATTATCGGCAGGGATGTCTGGTTTAGGGGCTATGGCAATGTAAAACTTCACGGGTATCTTGCGAAGCCGTCAAACATTAAAAATGCCCCCGCTGTTTTACTCTTGCACGGCTATTCTGATTATGGAAGACCTTCATGGGCTGAGCGATATGCGCGCATGGGTTTTGTAGCATTCGCAATAGATGTGCGCGGGCACGGCAAAAGCCGGCAGGATTATAATCCCGGGTTCCCCGGCCTTATGGTTGATAATATTTTGGACAGCAAAAATTACAGCCTTATCGGCGTTATACTTGACGCAATAAGGGGGATTGATTTTTTTGAAACCCTCCCGGAAGTAGATATAAATAGAATTTATTTAAGCGGCAGCAGCATGGGCGGAGGAAGCGCCATGATAGTGTCTGCAATAGATGCACGGGTGAGGGCTGTCGCAGCGGGCGTGCCGTTTCTAAATAACATACCTGAGAGTTTAAAAACAGCAGATGGCGGGCCTTATATGGAAGTTAAAAAATACCTGAAAGAGCCTCCTCAAGATAAAGACAAGGTTTTTGATACGCTTAAATATGTGGATGCATACAATTATGCGCCGTATATAAACAAGCCGATTATAATCGGGATCGGCCTTGCCGATTCCATCTGCCCGCCAGAGGGCATTAAATCAACCTTTGACAGGATTCCTTCGCAGACAAAGAAGGAGATGTATGAAGCGCCGAAGGCAGGACATGTGGTCCTGCCACAATGGCACAATAAAAATAGACGATGGTTTTCTGAGAATTGATATTCCCCCTTCATCTTTCTTGACGATACATATCAAAAGTAGTATAGAATTACATATGCCAAGAAATGAGCGACAAGCGCACGGTTTCAAGTTTGAAGATTGGCTGAAAAAAACCTTCTTTGATATTTACTACACCAGCGAATGGGATATTCCTGAAAAACTGAATCCTAATCCCAAAGGCGGCCCAATCTCTATAAAAACAGCAAAATGGAGAGGTTCGGTATATTTTGGAGACGCTTTAAGACAATTTCAGATTCAGCAGCAATTTACCATTATAGTCGGTTTTTGGAAAAGTGAAGCTAATAAAAAGAAAATTGTTAAAATAGTAGAGGCTGTTATTTCTACTGATAGGTGGAAAGAGATATGGAAACCTCTGACCGCAGAAAACATAAGGGAATTGGACAGTCTTATAAAAGATAGAAGCATATCACCGGAGGCTGCCCGCAAATGTATACAGGAAAAATTATCAGAATTAAGGAATAAAAAGCCGACTATTATTACCTTAAATCCAAAGATAGATTCAAAAACTCAGAGGCGATTGCAATGTTCTTTAAGTTTTACTAACTTCTTTAAATACTTGGTTGGGATTGATATTGATGGTGTTGAAGAGGATGCTGTCTTTTTACTGTGGGGAGAGGAACTAATACCGCCAGATTTTTAATATGCTTTCCGAATATCTCGTCTAAAACATCAACCCATAAACCGTATTGAATTTGCTGTTTGGTAAATGCCTTAAAAATCCCTGCAATATCTTCTTCCGTATTTTTATCAAGTCTTGGAATCAACAACTGCCCAAGACTTGATTTTGAAATGCTCACAGTCCCGACGCCATGAGAAATCAGTTTTATTAGCCGCTGCCCATAAGAACTTGCCATCCATGAAGTTATATACCAGGGATTGACTCCTTCCTGCGGTGTCAGAATGTGTATCCAATCATCTGCCTGCGCCTTTATATTCCAATCAAAAACAGCTGTCCGGCCGCAGCATCCTACTCCAACCCTGACAAAGAGTATTTCTCCATTGTTTATTTTAGCCTTTATAGAAAATGAAGGGTTATCTGCATCAATAAAATTTCTTGCTTTATCCAAATATCTTTCCCATACTTCACAAAACCCGTTCTCAATTTTACAAGTTCCCCAAGACAGGCCCAATCCGGTTTTTTACAGAGTTGTCTCATTTTAATAAATGCCAAATTTTCCGGCCGCCAATCTTCTATATGTATAATTTCTGCCTGTTTAATGGAATTCCTGCATTTATTCCTGACCATATTTATAGTTTCAGAAAAATTTATCCCACCCCCGATATGATTGAAGACGGCATATTTAACTAAGTTATTACCCGCACTATTCCTTTCGCCACTTATAATTACGCACTTAGAAGAAGTCTTCTTGAAGGTATTTCTTGGCAGGCTGATAATGGAATATATTACTGTGTTTGACGCCAGCCAATCTCTCACATACTTCTGCGGTCTGGCAGACAAAATACCTTCCGGCAGTATGATGGAAAATTTTCCACCTTGCTTGAGCAGACGAACAAACAGTTCAAGAAAAAGTATTTCCACAGCCTGCCTTTTTTTATCAGAACCAAGTCGATACTTATTGAGAATATTTTTATCTGTTATAAGATTATCTTGAGCGCTAAACGGTGGATTGCCTACTGCAAAATCAAACGTCTCTTCCTGTTCAAGCAGTGCATCAAGGGCATTGCCTGCAATAAAACTACCTTCCGGGATTTGGGAATTTATAGAGTTTATATGTTCAGAATCTATATCACATCCGAAAATCTTAAGAAGAGCGGTCTTTTCTTTTGCCGCCTTTAAAAACACGCCATCTCCGCAGCTTGGGTCTATTATTTCGGCATTATGATTACATTTGGTGACTCCAATAAGTTCAAGCATTCCTGATGCTATATCAAGAGGTGTAAAAAACTGCTCAAGGCGCTTTTCTTTATCTTTCAAAAAAGAGATTTGTTTTAATGCCGCATAACTGCCCAAAGCGTCTCTAATCAGCATAGGGGCTTCTCTCGGATATTTGTAGAGGATTGTTTTTATATCCTCAGGGATTTTCCCAGAAAGAATTTTAAGCTCTTCTTCATGAGTGCCTAATTTGTTGGCAATTTTTTCAAGGAGGTGTTCTGCTGGGATGGATTTACCGCGCTCTATATGGCTTATGTAGGTATAATTTATTTTTAAAAGGGCTGATAGCTTTTTTATGCTCAGTCCTTTTTTCAATCTTAAATTTCTTATTTTTTGTCCTAACGTTTCCATCTTGAGAGATTGTTTAACATAGGTTGATAAATATTGTCAACCCAAAATTCTATATAGATTAGGCCGCTTGAGTTTTGTTGACACAGCTCTTTTTTAAGTATAAGTTAAAAGTGTGTTATATAGTAAACACCTGCCACATTTGAGGGCTAAACAATGAATCTATCCTCTCTCCTCTTCAAAGAACATATCCTCATAGACTTCAGGGCAAAAGACCATACTGAGGCATTAAGAAATATGACTTGCCTTCTCGGCAAGGTATGTGAAGATGAAGAATCCATCAAGGCGTTAAAAGACCACGAGAGCATAGACGGCGTTTTGGCAGGCACCGGCTCCGCAATATTTCACATATTCTCAGAAGCAGCAGAGGAGATAAAGTTTATTCTGGCTGTTTCCAGAAGCGGCATTCCGCACCCGACAAGGAAAAGAGAGAAAATCAACATATTGTGCCTCTTTGTATCTCCTATAAAGGAGAGCGGCACACACTTCCAGCTGCTCTCAAGGCTTGAGGGTTTCCTTTTAAACAAGGTCTTCCGCAACGCAATCCTTTCAGCAAAGACAAAAGAAGCTATTATCGGCATAGTAAAAAAGGAAGAAGGGCTTGGCAGAGACGCATACATCCCTCTT
>JACRNK010000278.1 GCA_016234985.1 Deltaproteobacteria bacterium | reverse complement strand
TTGTTGCGCCAACCCCCCCTTCCCCCCCTTTATCAAAGGGGGGGAGCAGAGGGGGGGTTGTTTATGCGCCTGTGGCAAAGGCTGAGGAGATAGTGTTTGACGACTATATTGTTCCGAGAAACTCTTTTAAGGAATTTCTCTTTCCGCAGACAGAGACGGTTGCTTCATTCAGTGTGCATAAAGAAGGAATTGATTTAAAGGGTGTTGAGGTAAATCCAAAAGAGACAGTTATCTTTGGAGCAAGGCCATGCGATGCTGCAAGCGTGGCATCTTTAAGGGCGGTGTTTAACTGGGATTTTAAAGATGAATTCTACAACAGACGTGAAGACAAGGCAATTGTTATGACAGTTGCCTGCACAAAGGCTGATGATTCATGTTTTTGCACAACAGTTAATCTAACTCCTGACAGCCCGAATGGAAGCGATATTTTATTGAAAGAGACAAAAGACGGCGATTACGCAGTAGAGGCTGTTACAGAAAAGGGTAAGGGATTTATGGATAGGTTTAATAATTTCTTTGAACCACTGCCTACTGCCTACTGCCTACTGCCTACTGTAGATATTAAGCCCATTGCAGGCATTGATGTGAAAAAGATTAAAGAGTATCTCAAGGACACAAAACATTATGAAAACCCGTTGTGGGCGGAACTTGCGCGGAAGTGCATAGGCTGCGGCGCATGCACCTTTGCCTGTCCAACATGCCACTGCTTTGACATTGTGGATGAGGGGAGCGCATATCAAGGGGAGAGGGTAAAAAACTGGGATGCGTGCCAGTTTGAATTCTTCACTCTGCACACCAGCGGCCACAATCCGAGAGATACGCAGTATAAAAGATGGCGCAACCGGTTTATGTGCAAGTTTAATTTTTATCCCAATAAATTTTCATCAAGAGGCTGTGTTGGCTGCGGAAGGTGTATCCGCGTATGCCCGGTTAGGCTGGATATTACGGAAGTTATGGAGGAGGTAGCAAAACAGTGAACAGTGAGCAGTGAACAGTTATCAGTAAAACAAAAACTGGTAACTGATAACTGGTAACTGATAACTGGTAACTGATAACTGGTAACTGAACATGAACAACATTTATCTACCATATCTTGCAACCATAGAAGACATCTACGAAGAGGCGCCGGATGTGCGGACTTTCAGGCTTGTGTTTAAAGACGAGAAGGTGCGGGATGCTTTTGACTTTAAGACAGGACAGTTCGGCCTCTACTCCGCCTTCGGCGCAGGGGAGTCAACCTTTTGCATTGCATCTTCTCCTACGCGCAAAGGTTATATACAATGCACATTCAGAAGAGGCGGCAGGGTTACATCTGCGCTGGCGGATTTGAATATAGGCGATACAATGGGCTTTCGGGGACCGTATGGCAACTGGTTCCCCATTGAGGAATGGAAGGGTAAAAATCTCGTATTTATCGCTGGCGGCATCGGGCTTCCGCCTGTCCGTTCCGTTATATGGAACTGCCTTGACAGACGGAAGGACTTCGGGGATATAACAATTGTTTACGGCGCGAAGACAGTGGCTGATTTGGTTTATAAAAATGAACTGGCAGAATGGGGAAAAATGTCTGATGTAAAACTTGTTCAGGCCGTTGATCCGGGCGGTGAAACACCGGATTGGAAAGGCAAGGTTGGATTTGTGCCCACTGTGCTTGAACAGACTGCGCCTTCTCCTAAGGATGCAATTGCCGTAACATGCGGACCGCCGATTATGATAAAATTTGTATTGCAGGCATTAAACAAGCTCGGCTTCTCTGATGAACAGGTTTATACGACCCTTGAGAATAAAATGAAGTGCGGCGTCGGCAAATGCGGCAGGTGCAATGTGGGCGATATTTACATCTGCAAGGAAGGGCCGGTTTATACGGCGGAGGAAGTGAAGGGGATGTACAACGATTTTTAGGATTCGAGGAGTCAAGGGGTCTAGTGATCAAGTGATGATTGTTCTTGAATCCTAGAACCCTGGAATCCTTGAACCCTTTTTACAAAAGGAGTCCATCATGGCTGAAGATAAAAAAAAGAAGATTAAACCCCTTGCCACAGGCGATAAAACCATTCCGCCTGAAGGGGCGAAGATGATACCGATTTACATAATGGGAAGGGAATACATGATTCCTGAAACCCTGACCATTATGAAGGCAAC
>JACRNK010000024.1 GCA_016234985.1 Deltaproteobacteria bacterium | reverse complement strand
CCGCCCGTAACACTCGGCAGTTTTCCGTCCCATTTTTCTATAGCCTTTTTCTGGTTTTCAATCTCCCTCAATTTCAGGAGGGATTCCGTTATTTCCATCCTCTGGAGCTTTAACCCTTCGGCCTCGGCTCTTGCCTGGGTAATCTTTTGTTCGTTTTCAACCTTTATCCTTTCCAACTCGTTCTTTGCCTGGGCAACCCTCTGTTCCGCCACCTGTTTTGACTCAATCGCTTCATTAAATGTCTTTGAGAAATTGAAATCCGCAACTGATACCTCAACAACCTTGATATTGAAAACCAAGAGCCTTTCGGCCAGTTCTGTGCGTATGGCAGACTTGACCTCTCCTCTCTTTGTTATCAACTCCTCTGCAGTATATTTGGCGGTTACGGACTTGATAACCTCCTGCACGACAGGCTGGATTATCTTGTCTTCAAATGCCGCTCCTATTTTTTGATACACCTCGTCCACTGCCTCCGGGACCAGGTGATAATTTGTGGCCATGACTGTAGATATGATCTGAAGGTCTTTAGAAGCTGCCTCGGCCTTTGCCTCGTTCTTTTGCACCTGCACGTTTACCTTCACAACACTGTCAATGAAAGGCATCTTGAAATTCAACCCTTCGGATAAAACGCCTTTTTGCACAGCGCCAAGTCTTATAAGCACGCCTCTTTGACCAGGTCCTACAATAGTCCACGGTGTGCCGCCCATTAGCAATAGCAATATAATAATGACCGCTGCAATTATAGGAAGTTTCCCAAACCTTCCTCCGATACCTTTCACCATGTCTATTACCTCCTGTGCATCTTGTGGCTGCTTGTTATACATATTTGATTGCCTCCTTTCAAAGCATTCTTTTATTTCCACTGTAAAGAATACTACAAAAGATAGGACAAGTGTAATAAATAACTCATCTGAACTCCTCTACCTTCTTTCTTCGTGCATACTCCATCCTTACAAAAACTCCCCTTGTTTTTCCGGCATGGTTATTTCTCCTTTACGGTTTTTTATAATATACAAACCTTTTTTATAAGGCACTTCTCGCATTTTCTCAAATCTTTCTTTTTTGGGCAATGCTCAAGTATTCCAAGTCTGCACAGGGCGAAGTCGTATTTTACAGGGTCTTTTGGGTCAAGCATTTTAAGATTGTCCGTAATCTCTTCCGCCATTTTCCAGTCAGGGCTTTTTCTTTTGGTAAGGCCGATATTCCTGGATATGCGGGCGATATGCGTATCCAAAGGGATTATAAGTTTATCGGAAGGTATATCCTTCCAGAGGCCAAAATCCAGATCGTCCCCATTCCTCACCATCCATCTCAAATAAAGATTCAGTCTTTTGCATGGACTTCCGTCTTTTGGAGACGGAAAGAAAAATCTTACCCCGGCATTTTTTGCAAGGCCTTGTCTGCCGTAAACAGGGGATGAATCAAGAGACAATGCCCTTTCAGAAAAACTCACAAGCGCATTTTTTATGTTTTTATCTGCGAGGTTATACCCTTTCAGAAAAAACTCTCCAACAGAGCCGCTGTCTTCAAGCATCTGTTTTGCAAAATAAACAAGGCAGGCAATATCCTTGCCGATATTGAACCGATGGACAAAGCCGTCAAAGATTTTTGCGTCTGTTTTCGGGTTAAACTCAATAACAAACCTGTATGGCTTGTTGTCCATTTTGTCCAGCAAATTTCGTATGCTTGCAAGAATCTTATCCACCCGGCCGTATGCAAGCGAAGACGCAATCAGGCCGACGACTTCCCTGTCCTCCGGTTTTTTAAATTGATGGACAAATTCAAGCGGGTCTGGTGAAAGAAATTTCAGGTCGAAGGCAGTATACAGCTTATCAAGGCAGGTCTTCAGGTTTTCCATTTATTGGCTTACGAAATCACATATTTTATTTTATACGGGCCTATCTCCATGACATCGCCGTTTTTCAGGTGATGCTCCTGAATCTTTTCACCGCTGATAGTTGTAGCCGTTTTGCCGCCTTTGTGCACTATGGTAAACTCGCCCTGCTTGCCCCTCAGGATGCTTGCATGATGTTCAGCTATGCCCTTTCCTTCCAGTTTCAACTCCATATCTTCGCCAATGCCTATTGTGGTTACTGTGGATTTCAAAATATGCTCCTTGCCGTCTTCAAGCACAAGCTTTGATTGTCCTCCCGGTTTTGTCTTTGCCTCAGGAGAAACAGGGGGCGGAACAGCAGTTTGAGCAGGCGGTTTTGCAGGCGGCGCTGCAATAGGCTGCGTAAGAAGGATAGTCTCTTCTGCGCCGGCAGCCTGCGGGTGTTTAAATGCAAGGGTATAATTTAATATTTGTATACGGTCGCCGTTTTTAAGCTCTTTCATCGTTATCTTTTCGCCGCTTATAAATGTCCCGTTTGCGCTTCCCCTATCTTCAACAGTGAATTTGCCGCCCTTCTCCGTTATTACAGCATGATGTCTTGAGACCCCCGGATTTTCCAGCAATATATCGCTGCCTGCGCCCCTGCCGATTGTAGTCTCAGCCTTTGCAATTGCGTATTTGTTGACAACCTTATCCGCAAGCATAAGGATTATTTCAACGCCTTTTACTGACGATTGCGCGCCCGGCTTCTTTATGTAATGAGCTGTCAAGCTCTTTGGCAGTTCATCCTTTGGAGAAATTGCATCGGCCGCTGGCGTCATCTGTATATCATCAAAAACCTCTATGGACGGCACGCAGCCCTTTTGACCGAAGAGATAGAGAAGAAGGCCGTCCTTGGGCTGTTCCTGCGCATGTTCGCCGTCAGGGAGATAATTAAACGACGGCCTCCCTTTCAGGCAGATGCAAAAACCCATCTTATCGCCGCATTTTGTTGCAATTATGCTGTCAGCGCCTTTTTGAGCCAAGTCATTAAGCACCTTTTCCATATCAACCATATCCGCTGTAAATTTATGCGCCGGCCGCTTCTTGAAATAAACAAGCATGCTTAAAAGAAGCTTTTTCTCTACTTTATAAAAAACAAGTTCGCCTGCTCCAATGCTTGAATATATGTCAAAGAATTCCTGTACCTCAAGAAAGGAAAATCCCTCCTTTTCTATTCTGCCGGAGGCATAGGGCTTTCCGCCGACCGCAAAGAGATAGACCTCATCGCCCCTTCCTGAAATTATGAAAAACCCGTCAGGCGCCGCCTGGATTATGTCATAAAATACGGCGTCAAATCTTTTTATATCGCAGTTTTTTTCCTCAAACAATTTTGTGGTTGATGGAAATATTGGCATCATATTTTCCTCTCCGTATGTAACTCAAGGCTTTAGCCTTGACATATCAAACCTGAAGGTTTGAGCTACTTAAAATACAGGATATGCTTGCCTATTGTTATCCAGTCGTTCAGTTTGAGCGTTGTTGCTGCTGTTATCCGCTTCCCGTTTACAAATGTGCCGTTGGTGCTGTTTAGGTCAGTAACGGTAAAATAGATAACAGGAGGCTCTTCTACCTTATCTATCCTTGCATGATGCCCCGAAACAGACATATTATCAATACATATGTCATTGTCTTCTTTTCTTCCAATGGTTAAGCAAGGCTTATCAAGATTATATTCCTTGATAAGGACGCCCTGAAATTTTAGAATAAATTTCGGCATGTTTAACAAAATAGGGACAGGACATGTCCTGTCCTGTCCCTACAATCTATACGAATTTCACCAATACCACCGTTATATTATCATCTCCGCCGTTAAAATTTGCAAGGCCTATAAGCTCTTCGCAGGCATCGTCCAGATTGTCGTTGCACCGGTTGATAATGTCAAGCATATCTTTATCATCTGCAAGAGATGAAAGGCCGTCGGAGCAGATGAGTATCAAATCGCCCTTTTTTATTTCCTCTTCCCTTGTATCCACCTCAACTGCCTGCGCTGTCCCGACCGCCCTTGTAAT
>JACRNK010000279.1 GCA_016234985.1 Deltaproteobacteria bacterium | reverse complement strand
TTCTTTGGATTCTGGTTAAATATCAGAAAGGTTGTGCTTAATGTTGGACCTGCATTGTATATTGTAAAATTGCCCTTAGCCTCCTGAGGCTTCAGAACAACATAATCCTCCCTGCGCATAGACAGCATGTCTGTCTCGCCTGCCTGAAACTTTAAGAGTGAGCTGTTCTGGTCAGGGACAATGAGCATTACAATATTGTCCAGATAGGGCAGTTTATTTCCCTTTTTGTCCTTTCTCCAGTAATTTGGATTCTTCTTCATTACAACCCTCTGGCTCGGGACATACTCAGAGAGGAGAAATGGACCTGTGCCTACAATCTGCTCAGGCAGTGTATTTACACCCCAGTGGGAATTGAACTTTCCAGCTTTAACAACAGGCTCCAAAACATGCTTTGGCAGTATATCAAAACCCATTGCAAACAAAAGCGGTGCAAAGGGCTTTGGCAATGTGAATCGGACAGTAAGGTTGTCCACCTTCTCTATCTTAATCTCCTTGCCTTCAATTGTAAGAATATCCCTTGCATCAGCAGGTATGCTCTTGTTGTAATAAAGCTGATTGTAGGTAAAGACCACATCATCTGCAGTAAAGGGTTTGCCGTCAGACCACTTTACATCATCCCTTAAATAGAATGTCCAGACCTTTCCATCCTTGCTGAACTCCCATGACTTGGCAAGATGCGGCTCAATCTCTGTTGTAAATGGGTTCATCTGTGTAAGGCCTTCAAAGATATATCCTGTAACTGCTGTTGTTGAAGTCTCTTTTGCAATTACCGGGTTAAAAGACTTAGGGTCAGAAATAGTATCTTCAATAAAAGAGCCTCCGTATTTTGGTTCGCCCTCATTAAGAACTGCCGGCTTCTCATCCTTTTTTTGTGTGCAGGAAATCCCAATCAGCACACCAAATAAAAGGAGTAAAGCTATGACCCCTTTAAAGCCCCTCATTATTGCCCTCCCTTTTAATTATCTATATATTTCTCTAAAACTGCGATGAAACAAGTTTTTCAAAAAGCAAGGCTAAAGCCTTGCCCTACACAGATAAGGAATTTGTTTGTAGGGCAAACCTTTAGGTTTGCTCACTTATGCGCAAAAATTATGACGCTTAGAAAGCACACTCATAAGATAATTCGGGATTATAGCGCCTTTTCTAACGGTGTAAATATAGCATAATTATAAAGATTTAACAATAAAAGTTATTGACTGTTTTAGCTTTCTAATGCTAAAATACAGAACATCAAGGCATCCTGTAAAGGATGCCTAATTATTTCTATTAGGTGTAATTTGGAAAAAGAGGCAAACGAAAAAAAATATCTGCCGAGGCTTATTGCATGGGAGATTACAAGGAGCTGCAATTTAAATTGCGTGCACTGCCGTGCAGCAGCAAGGTTCGGGCCTTATCCTAATGAGCTGACCACAGAGGAGTGTTTCAAATTTTTAGATAATGTGGCGTCTTTCAGCAATCCCATAATCATACTCACAGGCGGCGAGCCAATGATGAGAAAGGACATATTTGATGTTGCAAAGCATGGAACAGAGATTGGCTTGCGCATGGTAATGGCGCCATGCGGCCTCTTAATGGATAAAGAGAATACAAAAAAGATGATAGATGTGGGCATAAAAAGGATAAGCCTCAGCATTGACGGCGCAACAGCAGAAACGCATGATGCCTTCAGGCAGGTGACTGGCGCATATGATGCAGTAATAAGGGCAACAGAGCTTGCAAAAGAAGCAGGCCTTGAATTCCAGATAAATACCACAATAACTAAGCATAATATAAATGAGCTTCCTAAGATACTGGAGCTTGCAATAAAGCTCGGCGCTGTGGCATATCATCCGTTTTTGCTTGTGCCAACAGGCCGTGCAGCAAACCTGGCTGACCAGGAGATTTCACCGGATGACTATGAAAAGACGCTTACATGGTTTTATAACCAGCGTGATAAGGTAAAGCTCCAGTTTAAACCAACATGCGCGCCACATTATTACCGGATATTCAGGGAGCATGAGAGAAAGAAGGGGCACTCTGTTACACCACAGACTCACGGCCTTGA
>JACRNK010000023.1 GCA_016234985.1 Deltaproteobacteria bacterium | reverse complement strand
GCTGACAGGTTTTCTGCTTCTTCTCCCGCTCTTTCTTCTAATTGCCACAGGCTTGATAATTCCGTGGGAATGGAAGGGCTACTGGTTTTTGGAAATGGTTCCGAATTATTTTGCAACGATTCCTGTCATCGGGCCGGATTTAAAGGCGTTTTTTATAGATTCATATACCGTTCCAAGATATTATGTCCTTCATATACTCGTATTCCCCATAATCACATTTGTGCTGGCTGACTATCATATGCTTGCCAAGCTGAGGAAGCGCGGTATTTTTGGCTACCTCGTAAAGCATACCCTTATAACCATTCCCTTCTTAATACTTTTGTTTTCTCTTTCAACAGCGCTGCAAATCCCTTCCGCTGACCCGCAGGAAGTGCCGATGCCTCTCGAAGGCGCAAATATTATTGCGCCTGAATGGTATTTTTTAACAATCCTCCTGCCGTTTATGTATCTGAAGAACAGCCCGTGGCTTCCGTTTATATCCATATTTGCGCCGCTTATAATACTTTTTCTGGCTGCATTTATGCCGTATTATTTAAAAGGCAAAGTTGGCGAGGAAGAATCTTATGAAGCGCATCCAAGGGCAACCGGCATAAGACTTGTCTGGCATAGACTGATGAGAAATAGTTTTACAGGCAAGATTGCCACAGGGGTTCTTGTTGCTGTTATTACCATTATTTTTGCCGGTCTTCTCTATCTTGGTAATTATAATTCCCCGACATTCGGCTGCAATTCCTGCCACAATATATCAAAAGGCGAAAGGCTCGGAATTCCTCCGCAATTCTTTAAAGACCGCTCAAAACTTCCGCTTTTGAATGATAATGAGTGGATGATGAGGCACTGGTATTATCCAAACGAGGTTTGGTGATATGCCGAAGAAAAGGATTATCCTGTCTGTTGTTATCATCCTGATTGCCGCAATAGGTTTGTATTATATATTGCTGATGGGGGGTGACAGGAAGGCGGCGCAAGAGGCGGCTGAACTTTATATAAAGGCTGTGAGGGACAGAAATTTTGATGTTATATATGATTTGAATTCTGTCTCCCGGAAGCGGAAATTATTTATAGAAAGGAGGTCTTACGACCTCAAAGACAGCAGCGCAAAAAAAGATGAACTTGCAAAACAGGCCTATGACGAACAAAAGGCATCTTTTGATTCAGCCCAGCCGTCATTTGACCTGAATTCCGTTTGGCCCGAGAAGTTTGTTTTTATCTCCGGCATGAAATACAGGATAGTAAATGCTGCCAGAGAGCTGAATATGGATAATCCAACGGCATTTTACATAAAGAGGATAGATGTTGTTATTGAAGCAGAGATGGAATATTTAAACAAAGATACTGCACCGATGTATGAAGGCAGAAATATAAAGAAGGCTGTTTATCTCATCAAAATGATACACAGCAAAAATATTACAAGGGCTGTAAAAGATATAGCGGTTGATGACAAGTGGTTATTTAAGGGGGTTGCCGTAAAACAGGGGAGTGCGGTTTACATCATGATGATATAAAAACCCTGAACCTCTATCCCTGCCTTCAAGGAAAACATAATATTGAGCATTCCGAGAAAAACCAGAATGCTGCCGAAGACCCTTAAGCCGACGGCCCGTTTTGGTTTTATGTGGTCTTTATCTTCCATGAAATTTTAAATACGCCCACGGGGCACCCAACCGAAGGTTGGGTCGGGCAAGCTGCATAATATTTTTTCGTAGTCTTGCTCCGTAGGAGCATGCTGTTTGTAGAAATAAATTTTCAAAAATGTTTTAGCTCCATAGGAGCGACCTGTCTACAAACAGATCGCCTCTACGAGGCTTTTGGTATGGCTTTTTGTTTTTTTGCTCCGTAGGAGCGACCTGTTTGTAGGTCGCTCCTACGGAGCTTTGTTTCGGGTTATACATTTTGATTCTACAAACAGATCGCCTCTACGAGGCTCATAGTGTTGTTCACATACCGGATTGTTATTGATAAATAATTAAGAACCGACATTCAACTAAAATACGAAAGAACCATAATTTTTTGTAGTCTGCTCCTGTTACTTTAGATTTTAATAACATAATCTGCCGGATAATGGAAGTCAACCCCGTTTAGAAGGCTGCCAGCCGAAGGTAATAAAGATGCAAAAGAAGCATGTGCCTCCAATAAGGAGCCTTCTAACGGGGTCAACTAACTTCTCTTGACATAAAATCGTGGTTTGATATATTTGAAGGCAATGGATGTTGTGGCTATTATCCCTGCGCGATACGGCTCCACCCGGCTTGAGGGAAAGGCTCTTTTGGATATAGCAGGGAAGCCCATGATTCAATGGGTGTATGAAAGGGCGGGAAAGGCAAGGCTTGTCCATGATGTGGTTGCGGCAACTGATGATAAAAGGATTTTTGACGCGGTCAAAGGTTTCGGCGGCAAGGCGGTAATGACATCCGCATCTCATAAATCAGGCACAGACAGGCTTGCAGAGGCAGCGGCAAATATTAAGTGCGATGTGGTTGTAAATGTTCAGGGGGATGAGCCGCTGATTGAGCCTGAGATGATAGATGAGGCGGTGAAACCGCTTGTGGATGATTCAGAAGTTTACATGGCAACGCTCAAGACAAAAATATTGGACGCGGAGGAACTTAACAACCAGAATGTGGTTAAGGTGGTAACGGATCAAAACGGTTTTGCGCTCTACTTTTCAAGATTGCCGATACCGTATGTGCGAGAACAGGAAAATCCCCCTTCATCCCCCTTTTCCAAAGGGGGAAAAGAGGGGGATTTTTCTAAAGATGGCAAGGGGGGATTAGGTCATTACAAACATATCGGTCTTTATGTTTACAGAAAAGATTTTCTGTTGAAATATGCCAAAATGCAGCCCACGCCTCTGGAAGATGCGGAAAAATTAGAGCAGTTGAGGGCTTTGGAAAACGGTTATAAGATAAAGGTAGTGGAAACAAAGTATAATTCCATCGGAGTTGATACAAAAGAGGATTTGGAGAGGGTGAGAGGGTTATGGCCGAACCGAAAAAACATATCAAAACCAAATTCATCTTTGTAACAGGCGGGGTCGTTTCATCGCTTGGCAAGGGTATTGCCTCTGCGTCCATCGGCGCGCTTCTTGAGAGCAGAGGTTTAACCATAACCCTTCAGAAACTTGACCCGTATATCAATGTTGACCCCGGCACCATGAGTCCGTTCCAGCACGGCGAGGTTTTTGTTACGGATGACGGCGCGGAGACGGATCTGGATTTAGGCCATTATGAACGGTTCACAACCGCAAAACTCACAAAGAGAAACAATTTTACCACAGGACAAATTTACGATGCTGTAATAACAAAGGAGAGGCGGGGAGATTATCTCGGCGGTACGGTTCAGGTTATCCCGCATGTTACGGATGAGATAAAGGCGAATATCCTCAAGCTGGCGGACGGCGTGGATGTTGCCATCATTGAGATAGGCGGAACAGTCGGCGACATCGAGAGCCTGCCGTTTCTTGAGGCGATAAGGCAGCTCCGGTTTGACCTCGGCAAGGAGAATGTCCTTTATATCCACCTTACCCTTATCCCTTTCATCAACACCGCAGGCGAATTAAAGACAAAGCCCACACAGCACAGCGTAAATAAATTAAGAGAAATCGGCATCCAGCCTGACATCCTTCTCTGCCGCACCAGCCGCGCTCTTTCACCGGAACTCAAAGGCAAGATAGCCCTGTTCTGCAATGTTGACAGGGATGCGGTTATCACGGCAAAGGATGTGGAGTGCATCTATGAAGTGCCGCTTGCCCTGCATAACGAAGGGCTTGATGAAAAGGCGGTAAAGCTCCTGAACATCTGGACAGGGGCGCCAAAACTTAAACAGTGGGAAGATATAGTCAAGAAGATAAAAAATCCGAAACATGAAGCAACTATCGGCATTGTGGGGAAATATATAGACCTGCAGGACTCTTACAAAAGCCTGCACGAGGCGCTGGTTCACGGCGGATTTGCGAATAATGCGAGCGTCAATCTTATCTATATAGATTCGGAAGAGGTGGAAAAATCCGGCTCTGCCGCGCTGCTGAAAAATGTTGACGGAATCCTTGTGCCGGGCGGGTTCGGGAGCCGGGGCATAGAGGGGAAGATTGCAGCCATTCAATATGCGCGGGAGAAAAAGATTCCTTACTTCGGTATATGTCTCGGCATGCAGGTTGCCGCCATAGAGATGGCAAGAAACCTCTGCGGATTAAAGGATGCAAACTCAAGCGAATTCAATCCCGACTCGCAGCATCTTGTGATTGACATGATGCTGGGACAGAAGGGTATTACGGCAAAGGGCGGAACCATGCGGCTCGGCGCGTATCCGTGCGCGGTAAAAAAGGGGACGCTTGCATTCAGGGCTTACGGCAAAGCCGAGATAACCGAACGGCACAGGCACAGATATGAGTTTAACAACCAATACCGCGCAGAAATGGAAGAGGCGGGGGTTGTATTCAGCGGCCTCTCCCCGGATGGCAATCTGGTGGAGGTTATGGAATATAAAAACCATCCGTGGTTTCTGGGCTGCCAGTTTCATCCAGAATTCAAGAGCAGGCCAATGCTGCCGCACCCGCTGTTTGAGGAGTTTATAAAGGCGGCGATTCATGGCAAAAGCTGGAGAGGAAAGAAAAAAGGAGGTTGATGCGATGATGATTAAAACCGTTCATAAGAAAATAGTGTTGGACGAAAATAACAGGCCGTCGGAAGTTATTATCAACTATAATGAGTGGCAAGAAATTGAACGGATGTTGGAATCACGGCAGAAAATAATGTCCAGAGAAAGGTTGAAAAATTATGCAGGCATAGTGCATTTGGAGGACGACCCTTTGGAGTTTCAACGGAGAATAAGGAGTGAATGGAGATAGGTTTCTGCTGAAAAATATCTGAAGGCAACTGAAAAAGAATATCCATGAGATTTGTAAAGATCAAAAATATTAAAATCGGGGGCAATGCCCCTTTTGTTTTGATAGCAGGGCCATGCGTGATAGAGGATGAGAAAACAACCTTTGCAATTGCGGCGCAGCTCAAGACCATAACAGGCAAACTGAAAATCCCGCTCATCTTCAAAGCCTCTTATGACAAGGCTAACAGAACATCGGTAAAATCATACAGAGGGCCGGGGCTTGAAAAAGGGCTTGCAATATTGGCGGAGGTAAAAAAGAAATTTCACCTACCGGTTCTTACCGATGTCCACTCTGCAGAAGATGTCAAAGCAGTTGCAAAGGTTGCGGATGTTATCCAGATACCGGCATTTCTTTGCAGACAGACGGACTTGATATTAGCGGCGGCAAAGACAGGTAAAATTGTAAATATTAAAAAGGGGCAGTTTCTTGCGCCGTGGGATGTTAAACAAATAATTGATAAAGCCGTTTCAACCGGAAACAAAAATATAACCATCACGGAGCGCGGCGCATCGTTCGGCTATAATAATCTGGTGGTTGATTTCAGGTCAATCCCGATTATGCGCCGGATGTGCCCAGTGATATTTGACGCAACGCACAGCGTTCAGATTCCAGGCGGACTCGGCGCATCATCCGGCGGACAGCGGGATATGGTGGAATATCTGGCGCGGGCGGCAGTTGCTGTCGGCGTTGACGGCATCTTTATGGAGGTTCATTCAAACCCTGAAAAGGCGCTCTGCGACGGCCCGAATTCGCTGGCTCTCAAAAATCTTCCGGCGCTGCTGAAGCAGTTGAAGGAGATAGATGGGGTGGTGAAAAGAAGATAGCCGTAGCAAGGAGACAGATAATAATAAAAAAGCAAATGGAGGGTGTAACATGCAAACAGCAAGCCATAAGGAATTAAAGACGGTCATCAAGGAATCCGTGAAGGAGGCATTGGAAGAGGAGTTAATAAAAATGCGGCTCATATTTTTTCCTAATATCTCTGACAAAGAGATGAGGGATATTGTCAGCCGATATAAAGGGCCTGAAAAAAAATCGGTATATACAGAGAAGATAGAGCTATGATATGGAATGTAGAATATTCAAGAAGGGCGAATAATTTTATAGAAGAACATGGAATGAGAGACAGAGTTAAAGAGTCAATCAAGAATTTTATCCTCAGGATAACAGGCTCAAACATTAATATAGATGTTAAAAGGTTGCATGGAGAGTGGGATGGCTATTATCGCATCCGAAAAGGGAAGGTCAGAATTGTTGTGAAAACTGACATTGAATCAAGAACCATCTTTGTTGATACAGTTGATTTCAGGGGAAATGTTTATAAATAAAAAAACCGGCAGCCTTAAACCATATGGACAAATCCATCTCAACCGCCAAACGCGTCTTAAAAATAGAGGCCGATGCCGTATCCAGCCTTGCCGCAAGGCTTGACGGAAATTTTTCAAAGGCCATTGACCTGATTTTGAATTCAACAGGCAAGGTCGTCATAACCGGCATGGGCAAGAGCGGCCTTATCTGCCAGAAGATTGC
>JACRNK010000270.1 GCA_016234985.1 Deltaproteobacteria bacterium | reverse complement strand
TAAACAAAAAGCCCCCTTGAGATTTCAAGGGGGCTTTGATTTTTCTGGCTCCCAGGGAGGGATTTGAACCCCCGACCCGGTGGTTAACAGCCACCTGCTCTGCCCCTGAGCTACCTGGGAATACGCAAACAATTCAAGCCGCAATATACTAATATTTCCATACGGAAAAATCAAGCCATTTATAAATATGGTTTTGGCCTTATTTATGGGCAAGCCGCACTTTGATGCGCTCTATCTTTTTCTTTATGCCAAAAACCTCTCCGAGCGGCCTTGTCAGCCTTTTCCTTTCGTCAGGTCTTGAATATTTTATGTAGATTATGCCAACGCTGGCAATAAGTGTTCCGCCGATAAGGTCGTCTATGAGATCCCACATTGTGTTATCAAGGCCGTTCTGCGTATCCTTGTTAAATATTTTATCAACGGCAAATTCCCCTATTTCCCAAAACCCGCCGACTGCCATTGCAGATATGATTGTAAATAATCCTACAAACGGAAGCGTAAGCCTGAGTTTTTTTGTGTAATGAAGCGTATAGACAATCATGAATGCAAGCATGGAGATAACCGCTGTGCCGTAGATATGCAACATCTTATCCCATACCCATAACCTGTCATAGAACTTAAGCCATTCACCAAAAAATGTATGCAGAAATATCATGAGGGTTATCAAGAGGTCTAATTCGAACGGAAGGGTTATGCGGTAATTTCTCTCAACAATGCTTGGCAGAAGCGACAGTATTATTGCAACACCTGTTGCAAATCCAAAGAGGTAGCTCCCCTTATAAATCACATAGGGGAACATCCCTATCATTATAAATTTCATAAGCCACGAAAGCGCCGTGCTTATGGAGATGGCAAGCCAGCCGTTGTTCCTCATTTTTTAAAAAGCTCTAATTCGGCATCGTAATTTTCAGCCGCAGGGTTTTCCTCTTCCTGATATTTCCCTTTATAAATATACCGTTCATACAGCTTATGATAGCTTGTCCAGTTGGAAGGCATCTCCTTTTCCTTTTCAATCAGTGCCTGCATGGATTGCACCTTTGAATCCATGTCATCCAGATAATAGAGTATCACAGCCTCCACTGTCTTTGGCCTTTTTGGAGAGCCAAAGTCAAGATAACCGTGATGGCTTAAAAGCATGTGCTTCAAAAGCAATGCAGTCTCTCCGGGAAAATCAGGCAGGCTTTCAAGTTTTTTATCTATCATGCCTACGCCGATTGTTATATGGCCGAGAAGCCTTCCCTCATCCGAATAATCGAACGCCCTCTCAAACCTAAGCTCATATATCTTGCCTATGTCGTGAAGTATTGCCCCTGCCAGAAGAAGGTCTTTATTTATATTCTGATAATGTTTTGCCACGCTGTGAATAAGATTGCACAAGGAAAGTATATGCTCAAGAAGGCCGCCGAGATACGGGTGATGCATTGACTTTGCGGCAGGGGCAAGCATAAGGAGATTTCTAATCTCCGCATCTTCTAAAAAAAGATTTAACAGCTTCTTAATGTGATTGTCTTTAACTCCTTTGACAATGGATTCCAGCTCTGCCATCATCTCATCAGGCTCTCTCTTTGATGCAGGCAGAAAATCCCGGACAGCAACCTTATCATCATCTATCTTTGTTATCTCTGACACATTCAACTGAAGCCCGCCCTGATAGGCAATGGCTGAGCCTTTCACCTTTACAAAGTCATTTCTTTCAAACTTCCTTGAGAGCCCTTCGGCGTCGTCCCAGACCCTTGCCTCCATCTCCCCTGTCTTGTCCATGAGTTTGAGATTAAGATAAGGCTTGTTGCTTTTGCTCATGCCCATTTCTTTTTTTGTAACAAGAAAGATGTCCTCAACCTTGCTTTTTTCTTTTATATCTTTTAGAAAAATCTTTTTCACAATATTTTCTCCCATAGCCTATCGCCTATTGCCCTTTGCCTTTCGTTTTCATAAACCATGTTACATATCTTTTTATCCCTTCCTCAATCTGAACCTTTGGCTCATAATTCAAAAGCCTCTTTGCCTTGCTTATATCAGCGTATGTTATGGGCACATCACCGGGCGCAGGCGGAAGGTATTTTATCTTGGCTTTTTTGCCAAGATTTTTTTCTATCAACGATATAAGATAATTCACCTCAACCACCCTTGACTCTCCAAGGTTTATTATCTCGTAAG
>JACRNK010000269.1 GCA_016234985.1 Deltaproteobacteria bacterium | reverse complement strand
TGCCCGGGGCCTTTTGGCGCAGCCATAAATACATTGATGCTTGCGTCCGGCACAATCTGGCCGAAGTGGATATTGAAGCCGTGGGCAAATGCCAGATACGCGCCCTTTTTTAAATTAGGCCCAATCTCATTTTTATAAAGGTCGCCCTGAAGTTCGTCCGGCACAAGTATCATAACAATATCAGCCTGTTTTACAGCGCTTGCCACATCCATAACCTTTAGACCTGCTGTCTCTGCCTTTTTCCACGAGGCGCCATCCCTTCTGAGGCCGACAACTACGTCAACGCCGCTCTCCTTCAGATTTTGCGAGTGGGCGTGTCCCTGGCTTCCGTAGCCGATGACTGCCACCTTCTTCCCTCTTATAAGCTCCAGATTTGCATCTTTGTCGTAGTAAACTTTCATTTGTTATCCTCCCTGTCGTTTTTTACTGTTTTTATGTCTGATTTCCTGAAAATACTCTGCGCTCCGCTTCAACTCTTCAAGAATTCTCAGTTTGTCCATGATATCCAATCCGGCTGATTTTTTCCGCCAGTGCGCTTTGTTTGCGATGATAGACAATACGACATCATCCCTGCTGCTGAATTTTCTATGTGTTTTCATACAGTTCCCATTTCTTATAAAGATCAAATTTTTTCAATATCCGCGCCATCTTGTTTTTATCTACATTTCCCTGCTGTAATATCTTTTCTATCTTTGCGTAATCCTGCTTTCTGCCAACATGGAGGGCTATAGCTATAAGATGTTCGGCAGACATTATTCTGATACGAGCTTCTCCGGCCTCTACCGTTTTAGCTTTTTCAACCGCTTCCTCGACAAGCCCTGCGCTTGCAGGTATGAAGTCAACCTTCCATTCTTCGATGATTATAGATTGCCCTTCAAATTTTTTATACCCCTTGCATTTCAGCCAGTCAAAAATCGGGCTCATATCAATAAGACCGGAGCCGGCGGGCTGCACATAGATAAAAACATCAATATCTTTTGTAAAAAACGGTTCGGTATAAAACATGCAGCCGATGGCGCCGCCAACCGCCCACTTCGTCAAAACATTTTCTTTCTCCATCCGTTCAAGCAGTTTGAATATTTTAATGAGGGGCAGGAGCATTTGGTATCTTCCGTTGTGTTTTATGAATTGTGTTCTAAAAACCCTATGAAATCCTTTACCCTCATCTCTTTGGACGACTTGACATCTTTTCCATCATGCAAATGGTGGGGAAATGTTTGGACATCTCTATGATGCGGGGCATTATCCCATCGCTTGATGAGATGCCCATTCTTATCTTGCAGATGAAAACTATAATCCTTTGTTATTACTCGCCCTGTTTCCTCAAAAACATATTCAAAAAATTCAAACAACGCACTGTTCTTTGTCAAACCTTTAACACGGATAAAACCATACGATTGCTCTTCCGCCTCATCTGTTATTTCAAAAGATTGAATCGCCGCAGAAAGGATGAGCATTTCCTTGATGCCGGCAAGATATGACTTAACGGGCATCCAGCCCCTCTAATTGTTTTTTGATCTTGCCATACATATCCAAGGTGGAATGCCACTGGATGAAATCCATATCATCGCCCAGTTCGCCTTGAATATATCGTTTCTCAAAACCTTTTGATGTCATACTATATTGGTGTTCAAATTTTTTAAGCCTTTTTTTTATTCTTTCCAGACCTGCCTCCATCTCTTTTCTTTTGTAATCAATTAACTTTTTGACCGTAGAAGATACCACCTTATCTTCACCGGTTGTCTTTACTATCCCTGCCAGTTTATTTATATCCACCAATACATTGCTCATAAAAGTCGTTAGCCTCTGCCTACTGTTTTTTCTGGCTTCTTGCCATTGCAACCTTTCCAGTCCTGACTATCTCCTTTATGCCGAACGGCCTCAAAAGTTCCGTGATTGCATTAACCTTTTCCGCATCGCCTGTCATCTCAATGGTATATGTTGTCGGGCTTACATCAACAACCTTGCCCCTGAATATATCAATAGTGCTGAGTATCTCAGCCCTGTCATCCGCATTCGCATTGACCTTTATCAGAGCAAGTTCCCGCTCTATATGCTCCTCGGCTGTAAGGTCGCTTACCTTGATGACATTGATAAGTTTATTCAACTGCTTGGTAATCTGCTCGACAACCTGATCGTCGCCGGTGGTGACAATAGTCATCCGCGATACCTGTGGGTCAAGGGTCTCCGCAACGCAGAGGCTTTCGATATTAAATCCCCTGCCTGAAAAAAGCCCGGCAACCTTGCTCAAAACCCCGAATTCGTTGTCAACAAGAATTGAAATTGTGTGACGCATGAGACATCCTTTCGTATCTGCAAGCTACTCTTTTTCTTGCTCAAGAAAACTTACCAAAAGCGCAATGGACACATAGAATATCATGGGAACGAATCAAAACCAATGTTACAATAGTTTTTCCCGCTCCAGTATTTCCTGCACCTCTGCCAAAAATTCCCTCAAACTTACCTTCTTTGATCCCTCTGATGAAAAATCGTGGCTCAACGGGTTTTCAAATCTATGTCTGTGCCATCTTCCGTCTATTGCATCCCTTCCATAGATTCTCTGGCCTTTATTGACAAGCACAAATCCCGTGGTATCGGTAGCTACATTTACATAGACCTGAACGAACAAATCTTCCTCTACGACAAGCCTGTATTTTACCGTGTTCTCTGTTTCATCAATCCTGACAGCCTGTTTGATAAACGGAAAATCCATGAAGGTCTCTTCTATTGCCGAGACGACCTTCTGCATCATCAGATTTTTTTTAACCTCTTCCTCTCCGCTTTTACCGTCTTTATTCCATCCAACGAAGACTCCCACTCCCACAAGTCATTTTCAACCTCATACGAATAGCCTTTTTTTGCCGCCGTTTCTTTTCTTTTAAATTCCAGAAAAGGAACGCCATATTTTTTCTCAAGGCTTTTTATCGTCAGTTCATACCTGTTTAATCGCCGTATCAATTCGTTTTCTACGATATGCTTCACCTTGCTATTGATATCACCTTCATGCTCTATGGTGTTGACAATATCCATTAAAGAACGTGATATGGTTAATGAGCCTGCCATGCTATTTCCTCCTCTCACACCAGCAGCATCTTATTCAGCGGCTGTCCTGCCGGAACCATGGGATAGACATCCTCCGCCGGGTCAACCTGAAAGTCCATGAACACAGGTTTATTCTTTACGGCAAGAGCCTCTTTTATCACAGCATCCACCTCATCCGGCTTTGTTGCCCGCAAACCCACTGCGCCGTATGCCTCTGCCACCTTCACAAAATCAGGGGCAACATCCATGCAGGTATAGGAATACCTCTTTTCGTAGAAAAACTCCTGCCACTGTCTCACCATGCCAAGGAACCTGTTGTTGAGTATCGCAACCTTGACCGGCAGTTTATATTGAACCGCTGTCGCCAGTTCCTGAATATTCATCTGGATGCTGCCGTCGCCTGCTATGTCAATGACGGTTTTGTCGGGAAACGCAAGTTGCGCGCCTATTGCCGCGGGAAAGCCGAAGCCCATGGTGCCGAGCCCGCCTGATGTGAGGAATGTCCTGGGCTTGTCGAATTTATAAAACTGCGCCGCCCACATCTGGTTCTGGCCGACTTCAGTGGTGATGATGGCCTTGCCCTTTGTCAGGTCATAAATCCTTTCTATCACATACTGGGGCTTTATCTTTTTCTCATCCAACTTGTAAGAAAGTTTATGCGTCTCCCCCCACTGTTTAATCTGTTCGTGCCATTCGGCAAGAGCCTCTTTATGCGCCTTGTTCCCCTTGGTTTCATCCAGCGCATGGATCATGTCTTTAAGAACCGTCTTTACATCGCCGACAATCGGCACATCCACCCGCACATTTTTGCTTATGGATGTAGGGTCTATGTCAACATGGATTACCTTCGCATACGGCGCAAACTCGTCTATCTTTCCCGTAACCCGGTCGTCAAACCGTGCGCCGATG
>JACRNK010000144.1 GCA_016234985.1 Deltaproteobacteria bacterium | reverse complement strand
TACGCTCAGGCCCGAAGGAACGGCGCCGGTTGTGCGCGCATACATAGAGCATAAAATTTACGGCAATGACCCGGTGGCAAAGTTTTATTATCTCGGCCCTATGTTCCGGTATGAAAGGCCGCAGAAAGGCCGCTTCCGCCAGTTTCACCAGATAGGCGCGGAGGTGTTCGGCATAGACGATCCGGGCGTAGACGCGGAAACTCTGGAGATGCTGGTATCGCTTTTTCAGAAGCTCGGTTTGGAAGGCGTAAGCTTACAGATAAATTCCCTCGGCTGCAAAGAGTGCAGACCGTTGTACAAAGAGAAACTTCTCAATTTTTTACAGGATAAAAAATCTCAACTCTGTCAGGACTGCCAGCGGAGATTTGAAATAAACCCGCTGCGAACGCTTGATTGCAAGAGTCAGGGCTGCATCGAGATAACATCCCATGCCCCTTCCATCCTTGATGCAGTATGCGACGGATGCAAAAACCATTTTAAAAAGGTAAAAGAATATCTTACGCTCTCGCAGGTGAGCTTTTCCTTGAATCCGAAAATGGTGCGGGGGCTTGATTATTACATCAGGACAACCTTCGAGATAACCGCTTTGGGACTCGGCTCGCAGAATGCCGTTGCAGCAGGCGGCAGGTATGACGGTCTGGTAAAGAGCCTTGACGGGCCTGATACGCCAGGCTTCGGATTCGCCATCGGCATGGAGCGGCTGGTGATGCTTATGAAAGACAAGGAGCATGGGGCAGAGAGCAAGGTACAAGAACTTGCTTTCATGGTTATGCTGGGAGACAAGGCGGAGAAGGCCGCTATGCCGCTCATAAAGACACTGCGGCAAAAAGGCATACGGCTTGAGCGGGATTACGGCAACAAAAGCATCAAGTCACAGATGAAGCGGGCGGATAAATTGGGGGCGCGATATGTTCTTATCCTTGGCGAAAATGAACTTGCATCCGGCAGCATCGTAATCAAAAATATGCAGAGTGGAGAGCAGGAGAAGGTTGCGCTGGATGAAGTTGAGGAAAGGTTGAGGGTTCTTTTGGCAAACAAATAAACTTCGTAACCCTCGTGCTGTTTCACCTGATAACTTAAAATGATACATTGGTGGTATAAGAGTTCAATAGCAGCTATCAATGTATAACAGCAGAATAATAAGAAGGAATAAACAATGAAAATTGAAAAAGGTTCCTTGTTTATAATCACCTTCGTATCATTTGTGAATATTTTATACGGCATCTACGATGCAAATAATATCGAGCCAAGTGCGCAATTTTATTTTCTTTATCTCATAGGTTTTTTATGGTTAGTTGCTTCTTGGATAAAGAAAGACAATAAGAAATATAACATTGAATGGTGTCGAGAAATGGGCATTATGCTTTATATCGCATGGCCTCTGATTATATTATTCTATTTGTTTAAAACAAGAAAACTAAAAGCAATACCCATAATATTGGCACTGTTGTTAATTTACTTTGGGACCTATTACATAAGTTTTTATACAACAACTCTATTTGCAAAATAAAAAACTGATAACAATTCAATCCGGCAAACGCGGTAAACTGCGCCGCTGATTTCAGGTGTTATGCACAGCTAAAATTACAATGATGGAGGGAAGGTGCCTGTAATATCCATGTTTTATGGTATTCTTGTTTTGATGTTTTTCTTTGATAATAAGAAACATCACAGGCAGCACATCCATGCCCAGTATGGTGAGCATGAGGCAATTATTGCAATTGACGATGGGGAAGTCTTAGAGGGTGACCTTCCAAAACCAAAGATGAAGATGGTTCAGGCATGGATTGAGATACATAAGGACGAATTGATGGCTGACTGGAAATTGGCGGTCGAAGGCCAGCAGCCTTTTAGGATTGAGCCATTAAAGTGAGGTATGATATGGTAAAAGTTACATCAGCAGAGCCTATAGAGAATCATAAGATTAGAATCCAGTTGTCAAATGGCAGGAGAGGCATATTTGACGTTTCCCCGTATTTAGACAAGGGGGTTTTTCAAGAACTGAAAGAAGCACACTATTTTCGTTCCGTTAAAGTTGCTTATGGCGGGATCATGTGGCCGCACGAACAGGACTTTAGCGCAGAAACTATTGAATACGAACTGCAATGATTGCTTAACAAGAGGTATCACACCCATGAACACAGCCAACATATTCCCAGCAATGATGGGCGCATTCGGGATTGTATTTATTCTGCTGCTTTTTGTCCTGATGGCAATATGGATAGCGCTTCCATTTTCTGTTTTCGGCATAAAAGACTTGTTGCGGGAAATAGCAGAGGAGCAGAAAAAGACAAATGAGCTTTTGGAAGATATTCTAAAGGCAGGAGCAGGTTTGAAACCAGCCTCTACAGACAGACCGGATGAAGAAAAGGATAAGGGTTTATGACGCCGCCAAAACAATCCCTCACCATAGATTTTGCAGCCCAGATACTTCAGAAGAAAGGGCTCATCTCAAAAGATCAGTATAAAGATGTTGTTGTTAAGGGCGATGCCCAGAGGGCGCGGCTTCAGAAGCGGCAGGATGGCCCGCCGTTGGCGCGCGGGCAGCACCACCCGGAGATGATTTCGCCTGCGGAGGTTATATCGTCGTTTAATCTGGAGATACCGAACGGCAACGGCAGGATTTTGACCGAAGACGCTATAACCCAGTCCATTGCCGAAGAGATAGGCATTCCCTATAAAAGGTTAGACCCGCTCAAGCTGAATATGGATATTGTGACATCCCTCATACCGCGGCCGTTTGCGCAAAAATACACTATCGTAGCCATAGAGCAGGAAGGCGATGCCATGACTCTGGCTGTGGCTGACCCGTATAATATTGACGAGGCCATAGAAAATCTCTCCCGCACAAAACGGCTCAAGATAAAGCTTGTTTTAAGCTCCAAAAGCGATATACAGAAAATCGTCAGGGAATTTTACGGCTTCCGCACATCGGTCATGGCTGCTCAGAAAGACATGGCTCAGTCAGTGGACATTGCC
>JACRNK010000143.1 GCA_016234985.1 Deltaproteobacteria bacterium | reverse complement strand
ATGCTCTTAAGCCACGGCAGGTCTATAAAATTAATGGCAGTCGCCGGAAAAATAATCAGAGAAGATGCGAATATGGGCGGTATAACCCCGGCTGAATTTACTTTCAAGGGGATATGGGTGCTCTGCCCCCCATACATCTTCCTTCCCACCATCCTCTTTGGATACTGTACCGGGATTCTCCTTTGCCCCAACTCTACAAAAATAATAAAGGCGACAACAGCGACCATCATGGCAACCAATAAAATAACAAACAGGAAGTTCATCTCGCCTGTCTTTACAAGGCCGAATGTATGACCGACGGCTTGAGGAAACCTGGCGACAATGCCTGCAAATATGATGAGCGATATGCCGTTTCCTATCCCTCTCTCGGTTATCTGCTCTCCAAGCCACATTATAAAAGCGGTCCCTGCTGTCAGTGTTATAATAGTCACAATCCTGAATTCCCAGCCCGGCGTTTGAACCACCAATTCGCCGGCAGGGCCTTTCATGCTTTCAAGGCCTATGCTTATGCCAAGCCCTTGTATAATGCTCAGAACTACCGTCCCATATCTGGTATACTGGGTTATCTGTTTTCTGCCTGACTCGCCTTCTTTTGAAAGTTTTTCCAGATGCGGCACAACAACTGTAAGAAGCTGTATGATAATGGAGGCGCTGATATACGGCATTATGCCGAGGGCAAAGACCGAAAAGCGCTCCAACGCCCCGCCTGTAAACATTACAACAAAATCCAGAAGCGTTCCCTTTGCCTGGCTGAAAAAACCGGCCAGGGCCTGGGCGTCTATTCCAGGCGTGGGGATAAATACGCCAATCCTGTATATGGCAACAGCAGTAAACTTGTCGGCCTTTACTGTCAGGGAAACCTTTAATTCGCCGTCGCCTAATATCTTTATGCCGTCTTTTATATTCTTTACAATGCCTTTTCCAACAAGGGCATCCCTGTCAACCACATCGCCCTTACTAAAGGCAGACAATCTTTCTATATTGACAATGTCATATATCTTCTTGAACTCGTTGGTGAAGCCTCTCTTGGGAAGCCTTCTGTGAAGCGGCGTCTGGCCGCCTTCGTATCCAAGCTTTGTGCTCCCGCCTGTCCTCGCCTTTTGGCCCTTATGTCCCTTGCCGGATGTCTTGCCCAATCCAGAGCCTTCGCCTCTGCCAACCCTTGTCCTTTTTTTTACTGCCCCTCTTGGAGCTTTAAGTTTATTTAGCATTGTTGTTCCCTTTTTTAAGAAGTTAAAAAATTGAGAGATTAAGAAGACCTCATACTACACAACTTTAGAGCCGGGCACCATCTTTATGCCTCTTGCCTTAGACACGGATTCAGGGCTTTTAAGCTGCATAAGGGCGTTCATCGTGGCCTTTACCATGTTGTGCGGATTGGTTGAGCCGAGGGATTTAGTCAAGATATCATGAATACCGGATACCTCTAAAACCATCCTCACTGCGCCGCCTGCTATAATCCCTGTTCCGGGAGACGCCGGTTTCAATATCACCCTTCCCGACATGACCGCTATTATCTCCAACAACCACTATGGCGTTAAAGCTAAATCTCTTGCCGCCCTTTACAACCTTGGCAACCCTGTTGAGATAAACAACCTTATCCTTTAGTTCCAACCCCTTTGCGTCTATTCTTTCCAAAAAAACCTCCCTGTTGAGATACAATTACGAATTAAGAATTACGAATTATAAATTTTGTTTTGCTCCGTAGGAGCATACTGTTTGTAGAAATAAATTTTCGAAAATGTTTTAGCTCCATAGGAGCGGCCTGTCTGTGCGTTGTGTGCAGACCCGACATGACCGCTATTATCTCCAACAACCACTATGGCGTTAAAGCTAAATCTCTTGCCGCCCTTTACAACCTTGGCAACCCTGTTGAGATAAACAACCTTATCCTTTAGTTCCAACCCCTTTGCGTCTATTCTTTCCAAACAGCCTCCCTTTTTAATACCGTTAGTAGCAAGTGGTAAGTGGTAAAAATATATTTATCAACTTACGATTCACCACTTACTACTTTCTAGAATTTAAGTCCTGCCTCTCTTGCTCCGTCTGCTACAGCCTTTATTCTTCCATGATAGAGAAATCCCCCTCTGTCAAAGACTACTCTATCTATCCCTTTGGCAATAGCCTTCTTTGCTACAAACTCCCCTATCTTTTTAGCCGCTTCTGCCTTTTTAACATCCCCAAGCTTATCTTTAAGCTCCTTGCTTAATGTAGAGGCTGCTGTGAGCGTTTTGCCGGTAGCGTCTTCTATTATCTGGGCGTAGATATGCTTATTGCTTCTGTAGACATTAAGCCTCGGCCTTTCAGAAGTGCCGGTAATCTTTTTTCTAACCCTTGTCTTTCTTTTTAAGTGACTCTCTTTTTTCTTTTCTATATCCATATCGCTTCGCTCCTATGCTGCCTTGCCGCCGGCTGCTTTGCCTGCCTTTCCTGCCTTCCTTCTTACAATCTCTTCTTCATATTTTATGCCTTTGCCCTTGTATGGATCCGGAGTTCTGAATGCCCTTATCTCTGCGGCAGACTGGCCTAAAAGCTGCCTATCCGCGCCTTTCAATGTAATGCTCGTCTGCTTATCCACAACTGCAGTTATATCTTTGGGCAGCACATATTTAATGGGGTGTGAATAGCCAAGGCTTAAATTCAATATATTGCCCTGCGCTTCAGCTCTATAACCAACCCCTACAATTTCAAGCTTCCTTTGAAAACCTTCTGTAACCCCTTTAATCATATTTGCCACAAGGCTGCGAGTCAAACCATGAAGCATAACAGTTCCCTGGTCTTCCCCGTTTCTTATTATCTTTATTTCACCGTTAGAAGCATCGGTCTTAAGTTTTTTGCTCAAAGATTGAGTAAGAACGCCCTTAGGCCCTTCAACCTTTATAATATCGCCATTAAGACTAACCTTAACCCCTGATGGAATAGCTATGTTTTTTTTGCCAATTCTGGACATTTAGAACTCCTTTTAATACAGGCGATGGGGTTTTCCTATTGCCTATAGCCTATTGCCTGTTTTTAATACACCGTGCAGATAAGCTCTCCGCCGACACCCATTTCTCTGGCCTTCTTATCAGTAAGAATTCCCTTAGATGTAGAAAGTATTGATATGCCAAGGCCATTTAACACCTTTGCAATCTTATCCTTTTTTACATATATTCTGAGCCCAGGCTTGCTTACCCTCTTAATTGTAGACACAATCCCTTTTTTGGAGGGTTCATACTTAAGCTGAACCTTAATCACGCCTTGCTTATTGTTTTTTATAAGCTCATACTCTTTAATGTAGCCCTCTTCTTTCAATATCTTGGCTATCTCCAGCTTAAAGTTAGACGCAGGGATCTCCACATCCTTATGTCTGGCGCGGTTAGCATTTCTTATCCGCGTCAGCATATCTGCAATAGTATCTGTTATAGCCATCTTAAGCTCCTTCTTTTAATTTACCAGCTTGATTTGATAAGACCCGGAATTTCACCTTTTAACGCCAGCTTGCGCAGACACAATCTGCACATGTTGAATTTTCTGTAATAGCCTCTTGACCTTCCGCACAAAGGGCACCGGTTATATTCTCTGACCTTAAACTTGTTTTTCCTTGCAGCCTTTACCGATAAACACTTCTTTGCCACAAAAACCCCCTCTTTTATTAACCTTCAACCTCAGTCTATCTTATCTGGAACGGCATTCCAAAATTCTTTAAAAGCGCTTTTGCCTCATCATCGCTTTTGGCGGTAGTGACAAAAGTTATATTCATGCCTCTTATCTTGTCTATCTTGTCATATTCCACTTCAAGAAAAATAATCTGCTCTTTTATTCCAACAGTATAGCTGCCCCTGCCGTCAAAAGACTTGTCAGACACACCCTTGAAATCCCTGACACGCGGAAGGGCGAAATTGACAAATCTGTCTAAAAACTCATACATCCTCGCGCCCCTGAGTGTAACCATGCAGCCTACCGGCATCCCCTGCCGTAGCTTAAACGAGGCTATGGATTTTTTTGCCGTAGTCACAACCGGCTTTTGCCCTGTTATGTTCGTAATGTCATTCACAGCATGGTCGACAACTTTTACATTTTGCGTAGCCTCTCCAAGCCCGACATTCAATACGATTTTTTCAAGCCGAGGCACCTGCATGACGCTTTTATACTTAAATTCCTTCATCATGCCCGGCACTATATTCTTATTGTATATATCCTTCAATCTGGCCATTATTTCTCCAAGACCTCCCCGCACTTTTTACAGCATCTTACCCTCTTGCCGTCATCCAATATTTTTTTCCCTACACGGACAGGCCCTTTGCATTTATCGCATATAAGCATTACATTTGAAACAGCCAGCGGCGCCTCTTTTTCAATAATGCCGCCTTGCTTCTGTTTGGCAGACGGTTTCGAATGCCTTTTTACCAAATTCAACTTTTCAATTAGAATACGTCCCTTGCCAGGGTCAACCTTTATAACTCTGCCGGTCTTCCCCTGCTCCCTGCCTTTTACTATCATAACCTGATCGTTCTTTTTTATTTTCATTTTATACTTTTCTGCAACCTGCATTCCATCTCCTTTTGTTTATAAAACTTCGTTTACAGAACTTCCGGCGCCAGAGATATGATTTTCATAAATTTCCTTGCCCGGAGCTCCCTTGCCACAGGGCCAAAGATACGGGTTCCTACCGGCTCGTTGTCCTTATTTATAATGACAGCGGAATTTTCATCAAATCTTATATAGGAGCCGTCAGGCCGCCTTGTTTCCTCGACGGTGCGGACAACAACAGCCCTTACCTTATCGCCCTTTTTTACCTTGGCATTGGGTATCGCCATTTTTACGGATGCTGT
>JACRNK010000142.1 GCA_016234985.1 Deltaproteobacteria bacterium | reverse complement strand
GTTATGCCTGACCCGACAACAGCGGTCATGGATCCATTCATGGAATCGCCGACCCTGTCTCTCATCTGCAACATTGTTGATCCCATAACAAAAGAGGATTACACAAGAGACCCAAGAAACATCGCAAAAAAAGCAGAGGCCTATCTGAAATCAACAGGCATAGGCGATACGGCATATTTCGGCCCTGAACCGGAATTTTTTATATTTGATGACATAAGATACGACCAGTCGGCAAATCAGGGTTTTTATTTCATTGATTCTATCGAAGGCATCTGGAATACAGGCAAAGACGAGTGCCCTAACCTCGGATACAAGCCGCGGCATAAAGAGGGCTATTTCCCAGTTGCTCCGACAGACAACCAGCAGGACATAAGAACAGAGATGTGCCTTCTTATGGAACAAGTGGGCATCCAGATAGAAAGAATGCCCAAGCCCATATTCGGCGACAATGGAAGCGGCATGCATGTTCATCAATCCCTATGGAAAGGCGGCAAGCCCCTTTTTGCAGGCGATAAATACGGCGGCATGAGCGAGCTTGCCATGTATTATATCGGCGGTATTCTGAAGCACGCCCGCGCCCTCAACGCATTTTGCAATCCCGGGACAAACTCATACCGGAGACTCGTGCCAGGTTTTGAAGCTCCCATCAACCTTGCGTATTCAAGCAGGAACAGGAGCGCATCCATCAGTATTCCGATGTATTCGCCTTCGCCAAAGGCAAAGAGGATTGAGGTGAGATTCCCTGACCCGTCATGCAACGGCTATCTCGCATTTGCGGCAATGCTCATGGCAGGATTAGACGGCATCCAGAATAAGATTAACCCAGGCAATCCGTTAGACAAGGATATATACGGACTTTCACCGGAAGAGCTTAAAAAAGTTCCGTCAGCCTGCGGCTCTCTGGAAGATGCTCTGAATGCGCTGAAAGCCGACCACGACTTCCTGTTAAAGGGCGATGTGTTTACAAAGGATGTCATTGAGACATGGACTGAGTATAAAATGGACAAAGAGGTGAACCCTGTTAAGCTAAGGCCGGTTCCGCATGAATTTGCACTGTATTATGATTGCTGATTGTAGATTGCGTTCAAATTTTGTCATTCCCGAATGTTTCTATCGGGAATCTATTATTTTAAAACTGGATTCCCGCTTAAAGACTGCGGGAATGACATGCTAAACAAAAAAAGCCCTGAAAAATCTCAGGGCTTTTTTTGTTGTAATTATTCTATTAAATCTCCCCTTCCCCTCTTTTCCAAAGAGGGGTTTATAATATCCCCCTTTGTCAAAGGGGGCGGGGTACCCATCCGAAGGATGGGTCGGGGGATTTTGTAAGTTCATTTTCTGCGTTTGATATATCTATTTTTTCCCCTTTTCATCATAATCAGTTAAAACCTTTTGGGTAATATCAATAGCATCCTTGCTGAACACAACGCCGCCGGCGCTTTTTTCCAGAACAAGCGTCCAGCCGTCCTTTTCCGCTATCTTTTTTACAACCTCGGCAATCTCCCTCATCGTCTGCTGGCCAACCTCTCTGTCTATTTTCTGAAACTCAGCGTCAAGGTCTTCTTTTATTCTCCTCATATCCCGCGCCTCGTTTGAAAGTTTTTCCTCGGTTGATTTCCTTTCAACAGGGGACAGATTTCTGTCATTTTTAAGCTTTTCTTCAAGCCCTCTTGCATAAGCCTCTTTCTCCAACAACGGCTTCCTTTTGGCGTCCAACTGCGTTGCAAGCCTTTGACGCTGCGCCTCTATGCTTTTTGATTCCCTCATCACCTTCTGCATGTCAAATACGCCGACCTTAAGATTCTCGGCGGCCATGCCTTTGGTAAATCCAAATGCCGTCATGCAAAATGCGAATACCGTAATGATAAAAAAACTTTTTTGTCTGTTCATCCCGTTAGACCGCCTTTCTGAATTTAAACTATGCGTGAACATGTAAAACCCGTTAGAGAAACACAAGGTCTAACGGGATTCACGCCTTGCCTCCCTTTTAAATTCAAATTATAAATGAATATCAGAACCTGCCTGTTGCCAGATCGCTACGCATACATTAGACGGCATCCCTTTGGTTCAGGCACCGTATCTCCAAATTCATTGGCCGTATCAATCCATAATTGAATGGCTTCTTTTGCATTAGCCAATGCCTTATCGTAAGATTTGCCATGCGCAGAGCAGCCCGGCAATTCAGGAACATCTGCAACATAAACACTGTCTTGTTCATCCCAGTAAATAATAATTTCGTACTTATACATTAAAGCGCACCTCCAAGATTGTATTTTAAAATTATGTTTCTTACCTGACGCACCTGATATGTTTTTGCCTTGCTGCCATCACGCTGCAAATTGACTTTCTCAATGATTCCATCTTTCCTGAAAATATGATGGCTTCCTCGTATTCGCTCTATAAATCCCATTTTTTTCAATAAATGGCACAAATCGTTGAAGGCAATGTTTGAATCTGAAGCGCCTTGCAGTATTTGAAGCAATAACTTTTCATACTTATCCATATAAAAATTTTAGCAGAGACATGCTTTAAAATCAAACAAAATTAGCGGCTGCCAATTTTCGACAGCCGCCTAAACCCCCCACCCTGACCCCCTCCCACAAGGGGAGAGGGGAAAGATGTGGCGCCTCTCCATCATGGAGAGGGAAAAAAGAGTTTCCCCTCCCTTGACGGGAGGGGATTAAGGGGAGGGTGATATTACTTGGCCGTTCCTGCGGCTGTGCCGGAGAAGGTGCCTGGCCCTATGCCTGTATTAGTCCCTGCCGCTGCGCCGTTGAAAGTGGTAGGACCGTTATAAGTGCCGCCGCTTAGAGTTCCGCTGCCATCAACCGTGGCCATCCATTTCTGACCAGATGTATCAAAGGTCTGGACATTGAAGTTTGCATTAAGGGTTCCGCCGCTGGTGCTGGTCAAACCGACAGTAGTTGAGCCGCAGGCCGAGCAGCCATAATCACCGCTCACATTGCATATTTACATTTATAGGCGCGCCGCCCATCGTGCCGGAACCGGAAAGATTTGCCCTGCCAACCTCTGCAAACGGGATGTTCAATGCTGTAAGGGCTGCCTGTCCTTCTGCGGTCTGTGTCATTGCGAGGAACTTGTTTGTCTCTAACCACGCCCCTGTCTGAACCGCCTGCCATGAAAGGGCGGCGGCGTCAAATGTGCCGACGGTCTCGCCCACGCTTATCCATGTCATTGGCGTGTTTGTTATATCCGCGCCGTAGCCATAAGTTTTGCCCAAAAGGACACCGTTTGACCACTGGGTCGGGGCGCCGTCTATCACCGTGCCGTTTGACTCTGTCATCGTGCCGTAGATCGTGCCTTGTGAAGAGAGGTCAACAAAGGTGGATAGGCTCCATGTATCGGATGTCGGGCCAGTGTAATCGCCGCCTATTATTGACTTCTCTATGCCCCAATCCTGACCGTTTATAGAGTACATCCATTTATCCGCAGAGAACATCTCATCTGCGGCCACTGTTATATTGCCTGCGCCGTTAAAATCACCCAGGGATGTTATGTTATAACCGTAATTAGTGGGAACGATATTAACACTTGCTGTGGTAACATCAAGACCGAATGTCAGCGCGGTCGGCGTCCATGTTCCGCTTGCCTCAAACATATTGAGCTGTGGGTAATATGCGCCTGCAACAGTTCCTTTCAAGATGCCTCCATTGCCGGATGGGTCTATGTAGAGGCTGTAAACATTTGCGTCAATTGTGCCGTCGGCCTTCCACACGCCGCCGATAAAGCCCTGATATGCGCCTGTGGAAGCGGTTACAGTCCCCCATACATTTATCTCAGGCGTCCAGAGATATGGCGGGCCGACTGCAATGCCGCTTGAAACATTATAGGTTCCCATGATTTTAAAGTTTGGGTCTGACCATAGAGAGGCGGTGTATCCCATAATACCTGTGCTGTCCCCCTCAATATCAAGCCAGCCATTCCCGACCCCATAGTAGTCATAGCTGTAAAGACCCGCGCCGTAAACAAATCCATTATCATTCTGGTCAGCGGTTACATCCCCGCTCCATGCAAGGGGCGCTCCGTCATACACGCCTGCGTTTACAGCCTGCCAGACAGAGTCTGTGGTATTGTATGTGCCGAGCATTTCGCCGTTTATTATATTTCCCATTTTATATCGGGTAAGGTATTTGCCGGTTGTAGTTGCGGTCAGTTTATCGCCTGTCCATGTGCCGGTGGCGTCCATGAGCCAGTAGCCGTAGTCATTCTGTAAAGACCCATAATAACTATTATAGTATGCGCCAAAAAC
>JACRNK010000141.1 GCA_016234985.1 Deltaproteobacteria bacterium | reverse complement strand
CCTTCCAGAAGCAACCATGCACCACCTTGACATTGCGCTTAAAAGTAAAATTGCCATGGTCATCGGCACAACAGGTTTTTCCCATCATCAGAGAGAGAGATTAAAAGAGGTTGGAAGCCAAATGCAGGTGGTTGCGGCGCCAAATATGAGCGTGGGGGTCAATCTCCTGCTCAAGGTTGTTTCTGACATGGCAAAGGTATTGGGCAGGGATTATGATGTTGAGATAGTCGAAGCCCACCATAGGTTGAAGAAAGATGCCCCTTCAGGCACCGCCATGAGATTTGCAGAAGTGCTTGCCTATAGCCTCAATAGAGATTTGAATAAAGTGGCGGTTTATGAAAGACACGGCATAATCGGCGAGAGGAAGCCTGAAGAAATAGGAATTCAGACTATAAGGGCAGGCGATATAGTCGGCGACCACACAATAATCTTTGGAGGCATGGGCGAGAGGATGGAGATAACACACCGTGCCCAGTCCAGAGAGACATTTGCAAGGGGCGCTGTAAGGGCTGCCCAGTGGGTTGTAAAACAGCCGAAAGGTTTGTATGATATGCAGGATGTGCTGGGGCTGAAGTGAAAAGCGGCTTTTTACTGTGCCGCCAAATAATAAAAAAAGGAGAAATTTAATGAAAAAGTTTTTTTTAATCCTCTTTTTTACATTTTTAGCCCCTGCAGTTACTGTGCAGGCTATGGGGGAAGCCTTTGCGTTTCAAGGCGCCGGATGCGGGCAGGATTGCAAAAGCTGCCATAGCCTTTCAAAGGATGAGGCAAAAAAGCTCATTAAAGCGGACGCATTTAAGGCCGACGTGACTGACATAAGAATGGCGCCTGTGAAGGGGCTGTGGGAAATAGAGGCTGTAAGAGAAGGCCAGAAATTTATCATATATGTTGATTTTGCCAAAAAGTATTTGGTCGAAGGGAAATTTACGCCGCTTGAGCAGATCGGAAAACCTCCTGAGCTGAAAAAGGTTGACCTGTCTAAAATTCCATTGACAGATGCTGTTATCATGGGCAATCCTATGGCAGCTAAAAAGATTATTGTTTTTGACGACCCCGACTGTCCTTACTGCAAAAAACTCCATGAGGAGATAAAAAAGATTCTGGAAACAAGAAAGGATATCGCATTTTACATAAAACTTTTCCCGCTGGATATACATCCTGAGGCATACGAGAAAAGCAAGGCAATCATCTGCAATAAAAAATCTGTAAAATTATTAGATGATGCCTTTGCAGGAAAAAAACTTCCAAAATCTACTTGCGAGACCAAAGAGGTTGCTGAAACCATAAAACTCGGAAAGTCTATCGGCATAACAGGAACGCCGACCATTATCTTTCCTGACGGCAGGCTGCTTCCCGGGTATATGGAAGGCCCTGCGTTGCTGAAGATGCTGGAAACACCTTAATAATGCGATACTACCCGATTTTTCTTGATATAAAGAGAAAACCCTGTGTTGTAATCGGAGGGGGAACTGTTGCGGAGAGGAAAGTTGTTTCTTTGCTTGATGCCGGCGCCAGGGTTTTGGTCATAAGCCCGGAACTTACCCCTGCCTTAAAAAAACTTGCAAGTAAAAAGAAAATCGGCTACTGCCCAAAATCTTACGAGCAGGGAGATTTAAAGGGATTTTTTCTTGCCTATAGCGCGACAAATAATACAAAAGTAAACAGAGCGGTGTTTAGCGAGGCGAAAGGGCAAGCCGTGCTCTTAAATGTTGTAGATGTGCCGGCATTATGCAATTTCATCGTGCCATCGGTAGTGGACAGGGGCGACCTTTTGATAGCCATATCTACCTCCGGCAAATCGCCTGCAATGGCAAAAAAGATACGGCAGCAGTTGGAAAAGGAGTTTGGCAAAGAGTATGCCGTATTTCTTGAAATTATGGGCAAGATAAGAGACAAGTTGTTGACCGTAAGCAAGGAATCTGATAAAAATAAAAAGATATTTGAAAATATTGTAAACTCCCCCATGCTGGAGTGGATAAGGCAGGGGAGAAAAAAAGAGATGAATAGATTTCTTAAAGAGACATTGGAGAAAGCAGGTTAGAGCCGTAACCTGCTTTAAAATGAACCCCGTTAGAAGCTTTCCTAATTAAAGGGCATTTGTTTCAAGCGGGGATTTGTTTATAGCCGAGGAGGCTTCTAACGGGGTGAATATCACACTTTTCTACATAACAGCAGCCCTTTATCTATCTGCCACATTCATAACCACGGCCTATCTCATAGTACATAATGATAAGATTATAGCCGTTGCAAACAAGACCATACTTGCCGGTTTTGTCTTTCACACCATTACCATGATAAGCAGATGGGTTGAGGCAGGCAGACCGCCTTTTGCAGACCTCCACGAAGCCCTGACCCTTTTTTCATGGATGCTTGTGGCAATATATCTTTTAATCCGCTTCAGATACAGGCTGGCTGTGCTGGGCGCATTTGTTGCGCCGTTTGCCCTTTTACTGCTTATTACAGCGTCGTTTCTGCCCAAAGAGATAATTCCGCTGGCGCCGTCTCTGGCAAGCTGGTGGCTCCCCATCCATGTGGGTCTGGCCTTCCTTGGAAATGCCTTCTTTGCCATGACCTTTATATTTGGTATAATGTATCTAATTCAGGAGCGTTATCTAAAGAGTAAAAAGGTGGGCGGGTTATATTTTTTGCTTCCGTCTCTGGATATTCTTGATGAACTTGGCTACAAATGCCTTACCTATGGTTTTCCTCTCCTGACATTGGCCATGATTACAGGGGCGATATGGGCCGAGTATGTATGGGGAAGCTACTGGAGCTGGGAGCCGAGACAGACATGGTCGCTCATCACATGGTTTTTATACGCGGCGTTGCTTCACGGCCGGCTCACCGTGGGCTGGCGCGGCAGAAAGGCCGCTGTTTATTCTATAATCGGTTTTTTAATTCTTATCAGTTCTTTTGCAGTCATAAAAATTTTTTCATGGGGAACTCACGCGGTTTTCAGGTAGAGGATTGCCCTATCGTTTGGTGCATTTAATATGAATTTAATTATCGTCGGCCTCAGCCATAAAACAGCGCCTGTTGATATAAGGGAAAGGCTTTCCTTTCCGGCTCAGACAATAGGCGAGCCGTTAAACAGGCTCTGCGCATCTTACGAGATAAATGAAGGGGTTATTATATCCACATGCAACAGGGTGGAGGTGTTTGCTGTTACAAGGGATATAGAGAAAGGCTTATGGCAGGTAAAGAAATTCCTCTCAGATTATCATAATATCCCATTGGAAGGATTAGATGAGCATCTTTATACCTATACGTCGGAGGATGCGGTAAAACACCTTTTCAGGGTCTGCTCAGGGCTTGATTCAATGGTCATCGGAGAGCCGCAGATACTTGGGCAGGTGAAAGACGCCTACGGCTATGCCCTGCAGCACAAAACCGCCGGCGTGATAATGAACAAACTCTTTCATAAGGCATTTTCCGTTGCAAAGAGAATCCGCACAGAGACAAAGATAGGTTCAAGTGCAGTTTCAATAAGCTATGCAGCGGTGGAACTGGCAAAAAAAATCTTTGGCACGCTTGAAGGCAAGATAGCTATGCTCATAGGCGCCGGAGAGATGGCAGAGCTTGCAGCCAGGCATCTGCTTTCAAATGGCGTGCAGGAGATACTTGTAGCCAACAGGACATATGAGAGGGCCATTGAGATGGCAAAGGGTTTCAACGGCACCCCAATAATGTTTAGGGAATTCAGCCATCATCTTAAAAAGGTGGATATTGTCATTGCCTCAACCGCTGCGCCTAAATTCATAATACACCCTGAGCAGATACAGGAGGTAATAAAGGAGCGAAAAAACCGCTCAATGTTCTTTATTGATATATCCGTTCCGCGCAACATAGACCCGTTGATAAACAACATAGACAACATCTATCTTTATAATGTTGACGACCTTCAGAACGTTATTGAGGCAAACCTGAAGGAAAGGGTAAAAGAGGCAAAAGAGGCGGAAGCCATTATAGGCGAGGAGATAGAGAAATTTTACAGATGGGTGAAGTCTCTTGATGTTGTGCCGACTATCGTGGCATTAAAGAAAAAACTTGAGGATATAAGAAAGGGCGAGGTGGAAAAGGCATTATCAGGCATGAACGGCCTCCAAGAAAAGGATATTCAGACAATAGATGCCATGACAAAGGCAATAATCAACAAGGTGGTTCACGCCCCTGTAACTCACCTTAAAACAGAGGCAAATAAAGTTGAAGGTGATTTTTACATAGATGCGGCAAGACGCTTGTTTGATCTGGACACAGAAGAAGGTGGAGGGGCAAAAAAGGCTGAAGAAGGATAGGCTCAAGATAATGCCTGCCGCCACAGGGAGTTGGTTTTTAAAAGGAGGTGAAAGTAATTTATGAACGATCGGATTATTATAGACTCTCATATACAGCATGGCAAACCTGTTATTAAGGGAACCAGAGTTCCTGTAGCTCGCATTATCGGAGGGCTTGCAGGCGGCATGACTAAGGATGAGATAATACGGGAATATGAGGTGAGTGAGGAGGATATTCGGGCAGCTTTAGCCTATGCCACATTGCCGTAAAGATACAAGACAGGAGGAACCATGATAATAATAGCAGCGCTGTTTATAATCATAATCTTTGTGTTTGGGATACGAATCGTAAGGCCGACGCATCGGGGATTGATTGAACGAATGGGGAAATACCATAAATTTGCTCAACCGGGCTTTCACTGGGTCATTCCGGTTATAGATAAAATGTATCGGGTTAATATTACCGAGCAGATGGTCGGCGCAGAACCGCAGGAGATTATTACCAACGACAATTTAAATGCCGTCGTTGACGCACAGATTTACTTTAAGATTAAAAGCGATGAGGATAGCGTTAAAAATTGTCAGTACAATGTTAATGATGTTAATTTGCAAATTGTCAATCTTGCAAGAACTACCCTGAGAAATATTATCGGCACGCTTACCCTGAAATCCGCCAACAGCGAGAGGGGGAAAATCAATGATGAGCTTCTCAAGGTGCTTGTAAAAGAAACTATGAATTGGGGTATTGATATCGTTCGGGCGGAGCTAAAAGAAATTGATCCCCCAAAAGATGTGCAAGAGACTATGAATAAAATTGTCAAGGCGGAGAATGAAAAACTGGCTGCAATTGATTTTGCAACTGCCGCGGAGACAAAGGCGGATGGAGAAAAAAGGGCGGCGATAAAAAAAGCCGAAGGTATTCGTCAGGCAAGAATTTTACAAGCGGAAGGGGAAGCAGAGGCCATCCGGTTGGTCAATGAAGCGGCCAATAAATACTTTATCGGCAATGCTCAATTGTTAAAGAAGTTGGAAACCGTTCAGAATGCCTTGGAAGAGAACACCAAAATAATAGTTCCGTCAAATGCTGACTTGGTTAATGTGATAGGAGACCTGGCCGGAGTTGTGCCATTGAAGAAAGAACCGCCTGCCGGTTCAGGTTTATAGCTTTTGTTTAAGAAGAAGGAATTGCCTTGCGAACAATCGCAAGGAGTTTTTACAATATTTGTTGAGGCAATGAAGTTATTGCTTAAAGAACCTTTTGTACAATTTGTCATTCCGGCAATCTTTTAGCCGGAATCCAGAGGTTTTTAAGACAAAGGCACTGGATTCCGGCTAAAAACACGCCGGAATGACAACTGTTTTTGGACTTTTACAAGAGCCTCTAAAGAGAAGGAGCAATCTTGAAAAAACTTAAACTCGGCACACGAGCCAGTCAGCTTGCCCTCTGGCAGGCCGAATGGGTAAAGTCGGAAATAGAGAAAAGATATCCGGGAACGGAAGTCGAGTTGGTCAAGATAAAAACCACCGGCGACAAGATTCTGGATGTGCCTCTGGCAAAGGTCGGCGGCAAAGGGCTTTTTGTCAAAGAGATAGAAGAGGCGCTGCTTGACAAGCGGATTGATATTGCGGTTCATTCCATGAAGGATGTGCCTACGGATTTTCCAAAAGGGCTTCACCTTGTTGCAATTACAGAGAGAGAAGATCCGAGGGATGCGTTTATAAGCCAAATTCAAAATTCAAAGTTCAAGGTTCAAAGTTTTAAGGATTTGCCGCACGGCGCAAGTATCGGCACAAGCAGTTTAAGACGCTCGTCTCAATTGCTTAATTTAAGAACTGATTTAAAGATTGTGCAACTCCGCGGCAATCTTAATACAAGGTTGAAAAAACTGGATGAGGGGCAATATGACGCAATAATCCTTGCCGCTGCAGGCGTTAAAAGGCTCGGCTGGGTGGACAGGATAACCGAGTACCTTTCTCCTGAGGTTAGCCTGCCTGCCATAGGCCAGGGCGCCCTTGGCATAGAGACAAGGGTTGACGACAAGGAAATAAATAAGCTGGTTGCATTTTTTGATCATCCGGCAACTTCTACAGCGGTAAGGGCTGAAAGGGCGCTTCTCAAAAGGCTTGAAGGCGGGTGTCAGGTGCCTATCGCCGCGTATGGAACTGTAGTTGCCGATTCATCGGTGTCTTTAAATGCGCCCACGGGGCACCCAACCGAAGGTTGGGTCGGGCAACTACATCTCGTTGGGCTTGTTGCCTCCACTGACGGAAAGAAGATTATAAAAGATTCTGTCAGCGGCCAAATTGATAAAGCAGAAGACCTGGGAATAGAACTGGCTGAGAAGCTCCTTAAAATGGGGGCATGGGATATTTTGAAAGAGGTTTACAAAACCGAGCCGCCGATGCAAGGCGGGGCGGGTTAATCAGGCGATATGTTTATAAAGGCTATCGTTGTTGTTTTCTTTCTCTTTCTGTCCTCTCCTCTATATGCATCTCCCCATCATCGGTATTTTCAATCCTCTGACGGCATCCGCCTTCATTACATTGAATCCGGGGCAGGACGCGTCATTGTGTTTATTCCCGGCTGGACCATGCCGGCGCGCATTTGGAGCCCGCAGATAGAATATTTTTCGAAGAACTATCGTGCGGTGGCTTTTGATCCGCGCTCTCAGGGTGATTCAGAGGTAGCCCGGAGCGGCTATACGCCGGACCGGCGCGCCCGGGATATCAAAGAGCTTCTCGACCAATTCAAAGAAGCCTCGTTTGTTCTTGTGGGATGGTCGCTTGGGTCTGATGAAGCGCTGACATACATCAAACTTTTTGGCGACGAGAACCTAAGCGGTGTGGTG
>JACRNK010000271.1 GCA_016234985.1 Deltaproteobacteria bacterium | reverse complement strand
ATATCTTTATAAAATCAACTGCAATCCCTTTTTGCCTGAGGGCCTTGCCGATTATGCCCAAACCCTCGCTCTTTATATGCTGCAACACAAGGATTCTTGCCATCACTTTCTACCTTCCAATGCTGTAATCAATATCTCTGCAATCTCTTTCATCGGCCTTCTCCTGTCCATGCTGATTTTCTGAATCCTTGAGAAGGCCTCTTTTTCTGTAAGCCCCTCTTTTTTCATTAAAAGACCCTTTGCCTTCTCTACTAATTTTCTTGCCTCTATGGTTTGTTTTAAATCCAGATTTTCTTTGAGAACCGCCTGAAATTCATTAAATCTTGATATGGCAAGTTCAATGGCCGGCATGAGTTCCTCTTCACGCACAGGCTTTACAAGATATGCCATAACGCCTGCATCAACAGCCCGTTTTATGGTCTCATCATCTTTCTTGGCCGTTAAAAGGATAACAGGCGTGGGCTTAAATTGATTGATTGCCGTCACAGCCTCAATGCCATCCATACCCGGCATTTTTATATCCATCAAAATTACATCAGGAAAAAATTTTTGCATCAGTTCCATCGCATCAAGGCCGCTCTTACCCTCGCCTATGACATCGCAGCCAATGTTCGTTAAAAGCCCTTTTAACACAAACCTCTGGTCAGCGTTATCATCTATGATTATTATTTTTCTCTTTGGCATATAATACTGCATGTAATTCTATAATAGCAATTCTAATGCCAAAAAAAGCAGGCAATAGGCAATTGGCTATAGGCAACAGAAAAAAACCTATAGCCCACTACCTATAACCCATAACTTGTATTTTTGTGATTTTATATTCGGCAGGTGTGGGTAAAAAATGGGCAGATGATAAAAATTAGAATATAGGAGTCAGAATTCAGCATCCAGAATGAAAAACAAAAATGTTTTTATCTTTATGCTGAATTCTGGATTCTGACTACTGAATTCCTTTGGTCAAAAGCCTCTCATACAACTCTACATATCTCTTTGCCGACATTTCCCATGAGAAGTCCTGCTGCATTGCCTTTTGAGCAAGTTTCTTCCATTCTTTCCTGTCGGCAAAGATGCAAAGCGCATCTTTTATCTTTTTTACCAATGCAGCGGAAGAGTATTCTTTGAATTTAAATCCGTTCCCTGCCCCTGTCTTTGCATCATAGTCCTGAATCGTATCATCAAGCCCGCCTGTTGCCCGCACTATCGGGATTGTTCCGTATTTCAGGCTGTATATCTGATTCAAACCGCAAGGCTCATATTTTGACGGCATGAGAAACATATCGCTTCCCGCCTCTATCTTATGCGCAATCTTGTTGTCAAAGGTAATCTTTACGCCGAGCTTTTTTGGATATTTTTTTGCAAGCCCTTCAAAGAGCTCGTGATATTTTTTCTCGCCTGTGCCGAGCACAACCATGCCGAGGTTCATGGCCATCAAATTTTCCATAGCCTCAGAAAGTATGTCAAAACCCTTCTGGTCTGCAAGCCTTGATATTATGCCTATAACAGGCGCATCGTCCGGCAGACTAAGCTTATACTCTTTTAATAAATCTTCTCTGCATTTTGCCTTGCCGCTTAAATCTTTATAATCATATTTTGCGATTATAAATTTATCCTTTTCAGGACTCCAGTCGTCATAGTCAACGCCGTTCAGCACGCCAAAGAGATTTCCTTTCTTTGCCTGTAACACGCCTTCAAGGCCATAGCCGAATTCAGGGGTTTGAATCTCCTTAGAATATTTTTCGCTGACTGTCGTGACAATATCTGAAAATACAATCCCTGCCTTTAACAGATTCATGTTCCCCCAAAACTCAACACCGTCCGGAGTAAAGACGTCAGGCGGAAGACCTGTCAATTGAAAATGGGATTTTGGAAATTGCCCCTGATAAGCAATATTGTGGATTGTAAATAGGGTTTTTGTATCCGCAAAGAACGGATCGTTTTTATAGATGGTTTTTAGAAATGTTGAGATAAGACCTGTCTGCCAATCATGGCAGTGGATGATGTCGGGTTTGAAATTTAGCTTTTTTATTGCCTCTATGACTGCCCGTGAAAATAGTATAAACCTCTCTGCATTGTCAAAGTAGTCGCCGTCCGGCATGGTATAGAGATATTTTCTGTCATAATATTCATCCCTCTTTAAAAAATATGCCGGCACATTATTGGCTGAACTCTGGAATACAGGCACGTTTAATTCTCTAAAGCCCAGCGGCACAGAGACCTGAATGCCGGCGTCTTTGATTTCATTTTTTTCTCCTGACTCCTGTATCTGCCTGTAAAACGGCATGATAAGCCTCACATCGCAGCCAAGGCCTTTAAGAACTTTTGGCAATGCGCCTGTCACATCAGCCAGCCCCCCTGTCTTTGCAAACGGTATCGCCTCCGGTGTTGCGATTAAAACTTTAATAGGTTTCATAAACGCCCTCCATGTCGGCAATTATACCTAATCTTTTCTGCAATGCAATCTGCCCGATGTTTACCCTTTAGAAATCTCAAAATCCGTTTTTACCTTCTCTAAAGCCTCTCTATCCATAATCAACTCTACCGCTGTCAGCGCAAGACATTTTGCGCCTTCCATTATGGCATTTTTACCGTCCTCTGTAATCGTTGCATCTGCAAATTCCCTTGTATGAATATTGATGCCTCTCTTAAGCAAAATATGCGGATGAGTAGTGGGCAGAACTTGCGACACATTGCCTATATCGGAAGAGCCGGCATTTTTATCCATAGGAAAATCATCTTCTTTAAAGCCAAGAAATTCCATCTGCCTTCTGTATATATCTGCAAATGCCTTATTTAGTTTAAGTGGCGCATTCATGTCTGCGCCTTCTTCTATGGTCAATTCACAGTCTGTGGCCAGCGCCGCTCCCCTCGCGCAGTTTAAGACCCTTTCTCTTACCGAATAGAGTTCATCCAGATCCTTTGCGCGCACATAAAAACTGGCGGATGCCTTTTCAGGGATAATATTAGGGGCAACGCCGCCGTCTGTTATAATGCCGTGAACCCTGACATCGCTTCTAAGCTGCTGCCTCATGGCATTTATGGAATTAAAGGTCTGGATAACCGCGTCAAGCGCATTTATACCCTCTTCAGGATATGCAGAGGCATGGCTTGGCTTGCCTTTAAAATGGAGGTTAAGCCTTATAAGACCAAGGAAAACTCTGGACACCATCCTTTTTGAAGACGGGTGCGCCATCATTGCCGCATCAAGCCCGTTAAACAGCCCTGCCTTTATCATCGCAATCTTTCCCACGCCAATCTCCTCTGCAGGCGTGCCCAACGCAACGATGCTACCGCCAATTTTAGGAATTACCTTTGATACCGCTATTGCTGCGCCGATCGATGCAAGCCCGGAGATATTATGCCCGCACCCGTGGCCGATTTGAGGCAAGGCATCCATCTCAACAAGAAGGCTGATTGCCGGTCTTCCGCTGCCAAAAGCGGCTTTGAACGCAGTTTCCATTCCGGCAACACCTCTATCTATCTTAAAACCAAACTCCTCAAGCATAGAAACACAGGCTGCAGATGTCTTAAATTCCTTAAGACCCATTTCAGGATTATGATAAGAATCGCAGCTTAAGGAAAAAAGTTTTTCTTTAATTCCATCAAGGATATTTAATGCTTGTTTCTTTATTTCAGTTATCTGCACAATGAAATCAACTCCTTAATATCCTCTATTATCACATCCGCCCCCGCCTCTTCCAATTCCTGTCTTCCCCTGAAGCCGTAAGCAGCGCCGATGGTTATAATGCCTGCCTTCTTTCCTGCCTCAATATCTATCTTGCTGTCTCCTATAAAAACAGCCTTTCCCGGCAAAGCCTTCAGCTCTTTTAAAATTATCTCTATTGCCTCCGGCGCAGGTTTTTTGTTTTGCACACCATCTCCGCCAACCACTTTCTGAAAGCAAACTGAAATATT
>JACRNK010000276.1 GCA_016234985.1 Deltaproteobacteria bacterium | reverse complement strand
TGGAATACCTATCTGTTTAACAACCAAAGAGAGGGTAAGACCGAAGATTCAATGGAAGCGCCTCTTCGCCTTTCCGCTAATTTTATGATTGCCGGAGCGCCGGTATTTAAGTTTTTTATTCCATACGGCCCTGCGGAATATTCAGCCCCGGCCATAGTTGACAACATCGTATATGTCGGCAGCGCAGACGGGTATTTTTACGCCATTGACCTGATAAAAGGGAGGGAAATATGGGAGTTTCCAACAACAGGCGCAGTGGAATCTTCTCCAACCGTATCTGACGGCCGGGTATATTTTGGAACAGGCAAAGGCATATTGTATTGCCTGGACAGCAAAGACGGCCGTGAGATATGGCGGTTTCAGGCCAAAGCAGAGATTATATCCTCTCCGGTAGTTGAGGATGGCGTAATCTATTTTAATTCTGCGGATGACAAACTTTATGCTTTGAAGGCAGGGACCGGCGAAAAGCTGTGGCAGTATAGCAGGAGGTATATAAAAAAGATTGTTAAACGGACATTTGCTTCGCCTGCCGTATATGGCGATAAGATATATTGCAACTTTGCCGACGGTTATATTGTTGCCGTTGAAAAATCTTCAGGCCGGGAAGTTTGGCAAAAGGCGATGGCAGGAGAAGACCATGCAGGCGCCGCAAGGTTCACCCCCACGATAGACAACGGCCTTGTCTATCTTATCAACGGCGATGGGTTTCTTGTCGGTCTGGACGCAGAAACCGGCGAGGAAAGATGGAGGTTTGACACAATAAAAATATCCGACTTTACGGCAAGCAAAGGTTATATGTTCATTGCCGGCTATGACGGCAGCGTAATTGCAATGAATAAAAGCGGAAAGATTATTTGGAAGGGCAAAACCAGCCAGGGTATCCCTGTTTCTATGATTATTGCGGATAAGTATCTTGTGGTTGCGTCAAATTATAAAACAGAAAACACCCTTTCCACAGATATAGGAAGTTATGTCGACATATTTGACACGGATACCGGCGTAAAGGCATGGAATGAAAATATAGATTCAACTGTTTCCGCTTCTCTGTCAGCCGCTTATAATCATTTGCTTTTGGTGACTGACCACGGATACCTCCGTATATACAAATCAAGCCAGTGAGAATTACCGGCCGGCAAGCTGACGGGCGCCTAACCTGAAATCTCCCCTCCCTTGACGGTCTCTAAAAAACTCTTGACATTTATTTGACGCGTGTTATAAAAGCGGTATATGGAAGAAAGGGTTATAAATATACTATTAGACATCAAGGCTGATATAGGCGGTCTTAAAAAAGATGTGGCGGAATTGAAAAGCGGCCAAGCTGTGTTAAAAGCCGATGTGTCTGAGATTAAAGAACGGGTTGGTAATTTGGAAGCCGATGTCTCGGAACTCAAAACAGATGTTGCCGTCCTCAAAGAGGACATGTCCGAAGTCAAATCCACTGTTAATGCCCTTGGAGACGCATTGCTGGATACATCAAGAGAAGTTAAGCAGATGAAGGCAAAGGGCGGATAAATGTTTTCCAACAGATGAACCTGTCAAGGGGTTTTTATCATGGCACACATCCTGCAACTCAACTCAACTCAACTCAACTCAACTCAACTCAACTCAACTCAACTCAACAAATAATTTCTTTATTGACAGTTCTTAATCAAACGGCTTTTCTTGCAGCGATGCGGGAAGGCCGTTTTTGTTTTGCGGTGGAAAATCTAAAGGGAATACAAGAAGTCCATAATTTCCATTTTCACTCATTTCCAATGTTCATAAAACGGCTGGGGCTGGGTTGCACCTGTCGAAAATAGAGGGACAATTTTGAATATCGTTATCTATAAAGTAAAACATACGGTGTTGGGGCAATATGCCAGCTTTTCCCTCTTATCAGGGATTCTTCTTCTATCTGTTTTTGTGCCGCCGTTTCATCAGGGGAACTTTACGGTCTGTGTTTTTAAAAATATCTTTGGCGTGCCCGGGGCTGGCTGCGGCATGACAAGGGCATTTTTATTTCTCGGGCATGGAAATATTCATGAGGCGGTTAGCTTAAATATCAACAGCCCTTTAGCCTTTGCTATAGTTGTTTTTCTCTGGGCATGTATGGCTGTCAAAATATTTATAGGAAAGGAGGTGCGGATTCGCTTAATGCAGTTGGAAAAGCTTTTATTATATTTAGCATCTGCTAGTTTCATGATTATTGGATGGATGTACAACTTGTTTTTCAATCCCTATGTGTGAGAGGAGGATAAAATGTATTGTAGAAATTGTGGTAAAGAAGTAGCAGAGCAGTCAGTTATGTGTGTGGCTTGTGGAGTTCCACCAAAAAGTGGGAAAAAGTTTTGTCAGAACTGCGGTGCAGAAACCAATCCTGCTGCTGAAATATGCACAAAATGTGGGGTTAGATTGTCAACTGGGGCAGGGGAAGGCAAAGATTGGTTGACTACTCTTTTACTTGCAATATTTCTTGGTGGACTCGGCGTTGATAGATTTTATCTCGGCTATACGGGGTTAGGAATACTAAAGTTATTAACCCTTGGAGGATGTGGCATCTGGAGTATAATTGATATAATAATGATAGCTACAAATAAGATGAAAGATGTAAATGGTCAACCGCTTTGTAAAAAGTAACGGTTTTTTGCTTATCGTTCCCACGCTCCGGCGTGGGAACGCACATCTCAGATGCTCCAGCGTCCTATAACACCGGCAGCCTCGTAGAGGCGAACTGTTTGTAGAAACAAAAATGCACAACCAAAACCAAAGCTCTGTAGGAGCGGCCTGTTGCATGGCATATAAATTGATGAACAGGCATCAGGCATCGGACAGGCCGCTCCGATGGAGCTAAAAATATTTTTGCAATGTATTTCTACAAACAGTATGCTCCTACGGAGCAAGCCGGGCGACAGGGTCAGGTCTTGTTTTTTGCTGTTGGAAATTAACCTGCAAAAAGAAATCTTTTTTAGCAGAAATCCGCTTGCTTTTCACGCATAGGTGCGTTATAGATTTGCCCCCCCTTTTTATTTGCCTTTCCATGATATTTTCTGTTAATCTTGCCTTGCCTGATATACCCTGTTCACACTCACAACAATCATTATGAAACCGCTCAATATAGCCTTCCTCTGGCATATGCACCAGCCCTTATATAAAGACCCTTTTACAGGAGAATATGTCCTTCCCTGGGTGAGGTTGCATGGGACAAAGGATTACCATGATATGGCCGCAATACTTGAAAAATTCCCGTCCCTTCATCAGACCTTTAATCTGGTGCCTTCTTTAATAGAGCAGCTCAATGATTATGCAGAGGCCGGAGCATCCGACAAATTTTTAAATTTAACATTGAAGCCGGCTTCAGATTTAACCGTAGATGATAAGAGGTTCATCATGAGGAATTTTTTTCTTGCGAACTGGGAGAATATGATAAGGCCGTTTCATGGATATTGGGAATTGCTTAAAAAACGCGGGTTTTATCATGATGAAGAAGGGCTTGACAGCGCCATTCGTTGGTTTTCCGAGCAGGATTTTCTTGACATGCAAGTGTTATTCAACCTTGCGTGGATAGACCCGTGTCTGCGGGAGAGCGACAGATTTCTGAAAGGGCTTGAAGATAAGGGCAAGGGCTTTACAGAAGAAGAAAAGAAGAAACTTATAGCAAAACAAAGAGACATAATAAAACGGATATTGCCTAAATATCGCGAAATGGAGGAAAAGGGGATTATTGAAATTTCAACCTCTCCATATTATCACCCGATACTTCCTTTGCTCTGCGACAGCCATTCGGCAAAGACAGCCATGCCAAGCATAGAACTGCCTCAAAAAAGATTTACCTGTGCTGAAGACGCTGCGGAGCAGGTTAAAAGAGGAATAAAACTTCATCAGGAAACATTTGGCAGAAAACCCAAGGGCATGTGGCCGTCCGAAGGCTCGGTAAGCGAGGCGATTATACCGATTATAGCAAATGAAGGAGTCAACTGGATTGCTACCGATGAAGAGATATTGGCAAATTCCCTGAAAATAGCCATAAAAAGGGATAGCATAGGTCATTGCCTTGATCCGGAAATATTATACAAACCATATCTAATGGCAGTGGATGGAAAGAGGCTTTCCATTATATTCAGAGACCATGTCCTTTCCGACCTCATAGGATTTGTCTATACAACGTGGGATGCGGAAAAGGCAGCGGAAGATTTTATAGGCAGACTTGTTAAAATACGCGATTCGCTGAAAGATCCGGAAGGCTGTCTTGTGAGCATAATCCTTGATGGCGAGAATGCCTGGGAATATTATAAAAATGACGGAAGGGATTTTTTGAATGCCTTGTATGAGAGGTTGTCAAATAACCGCTTGCTCAGATTGGTAACTGTAAGCGAGCATTTGAACGAATATCCTCCAAAACAAGAGCTGCCCATGCTTTATTCAGGCTCATGGATAAATCATAATTTTAAGATATGGATAGGCCACAGCGAAGATAATACTGCATGGGATTATCTGAAAGACGCCAGAGACGCCCTTGTTGAATACACTGCCATTGCAAAACAATCCGGCGATATTAAGAGCCATAAAGATAAAATAGCGCTGGCATGGGAAGAGATTTATGCGGCGGAAGGGAGCGACTGGTTTTGGTGGTATGGCGACGAACACTCGTCCATGAGCGATAAAGAGTTTGATGAGCTCTTTAGAAGGCATATAAAAAGAGTATATGCCCTGATTGGGAAAGAGCCTCCTCTGTCTTTGGATGTTCCGATAATGCTGGAGGAAAAGCTATATGAGCCGGCGGTAAAACCAACTGCATTCATCAATCCTGTTATTGACGGAGAGATTTCCAATTATTTTGAATGGCTTTCCGCCGGCAGGCTTGAAAGGACTGATTACGGCGCTGCCATGCACAGAGAGGCCAGGGGCGGCGTTGTTGACAGCATTTCTTACGGCTTCAATCTGAAATCATTATTCTTGAGATTTGACTATAGACATGAGATTATGAACCCCCCCATCCCGCCTTTAGCAAAATCCCCCTCT
>JACRNK010000275.1 GCA_016234985.1 Deltaproteobacteria bacterium | reverse complement strand
GGCAACAACCATTCCCATTGCGGCGGATATGGATGTGGAGGAATGGCCTGTGCCGAAGGCATCATAGACGCTTTCGGATATTTTGGGAAAACCGCTTATGCCGCCTAACTGACGGATAGTTTTAAATGCCTCTCTTCTACCGGTTAAAATTTTATGGGCATACGCCTGATGGCCTACATCCCAGACAATCTTGTCTTTCGGGGTGTTGAATACATAATGAAGGGCAACGGCCAAATCCACAGCGCCAAGGCTGGATGCCAGATGTCCACCTGTCTTTGATATGCCGCCTACAATCTCTTCCCTTATTTCATGGGCAAGCGCAGGCAGGCTTTCAGCGGCCAGCTTTTTCAAGTCATCGGGATTGTTTATATTGTCTAAAAGTTTGGGCATAGCCCCTACTTTCTCCTCTCCACTATATATCTTGCAATCGCCCGCAGCGGCTCAGCCTTTTCGTCAAAACCCTTAAGCGATGCTATCGCAATATCCACTAATTCTTTGGCCCTCTTTCTTGATTCATCAACACCCAGAACAGACGGATATGTAGCCTTTCCTTTTTTAGCATCCCCCCCGATGTTCTTTCCGGCTTCTTCTTTGTTTCCCTCCACATCAAGTATATCATCGGCAATCTGAAAGGCAAGACCGATGGCCTCGCCATATTTTGTTATGGCCTCAAGCCCTTTATCTCCTGCATTTGCCATGATCGCCCCTGCCCTGCAGCTTGCAAGTATCAATTCGCCTGTCTTGTGTATGTGGATATATTCCAGCACAGGGAATGCCACTTCCTTGCCTTCTGACTCTATATCTACAACCTGGCCTCCGACCATGCCTATGGACCCGGCAGCCGATGCTATTTCTTGGATAACCTGTAGGGTGGGCTCTGCCCACCGATAATTGGCGGGCACAGCCCGCCCTACCTGCCGGCTCATTATCTGAAACGCCATTGTCAAAAGCGCATCGCCTGCCAGTAAGGCTATTGCCTCCCCAAATACCTTGTGATTCGTGGGCATACCCCGCCTTAAATCATCATTGTCAATAGCCGGAAGGTCATCATGTATCAACGAATATGTGTGTATTAGCTCAATGGCGCAGGCTATGTTAATAACATCTTCAGCAGTTTTTCCAAAAACCTCTGCCGATGCAACAGCAAGAATTGGCCTAATGCGTTTTCCGCCTGCAAAGACACTATATCTCATCGCCTTGTGCAGTCTTTGCGGAAATTCATCCTCCCCCGGCAGAAGGCTGTCAAGCGCCTTGTTGACAATTTCTTCTCTGTCTTTAAGATAGTTTTTAAGATCCATCGTTATTCTCTCTCAGGCTCAAATGGTTTGGCCTCAAGCCCTCCCTTTTCATCCCGTATAAGAATTTCAACCTTTTTCTCAGCCTTATCCAACATCTTGTTGCACAACCTCGAAAGCCTCACACCCTCTTCAAAGATTTTAAGAGATTTCTCCAGCGAGAGTTCCCCTTTTTCAAGTGTGTCCACAATATCTTCAAGCCTTCTCAATGCGTCTTCAAACTTTATCTCTGCCATAAACTTTACAGTATATCTCTCCTTTTGAAAGAATTATATTTACATCATCGCCTGCTTCAACATCTCTTGCATTCCGCAGCGCTGCCATAGAGGGAAGCTTTCTTGTGATGCTATAACCCCTTTCGAGTATATTCAACGGGCTCAGGATATTCAGGCTATCCATAAGGCGCCGGCAATCCTTTTTAGTTATCTCAAGAGAATGAGACATTGCAGTTGCAAGCCTGTCCGCCATATCTCCAATCCTTAATCTTATATCTTTTAATCTTCTGGACGGGTCAATCAGGCCCCGTTCCAATCTATGAAGAAAAATCCTTTTATCGGATATTATATTTCTTAAGCAGGATGCCAATTGAAAAGCAGCGGCAGCAACCTTTTCTTTCAATTCCTGTTTTGAGCGGATAACCATTTCAGCGGCAGCGGACGGCGTTGGGGCCCGCAAATCCGCAACCATATCTGCGATTGTCCAATCTATTTCATGCCCTACTGCCGAGACAACAGGAATTTTTGAATTATATATAGCCCTTGCCACAACCTCTTCATTGAATGCCCAAAGGTCTTCCTGTGACCCGCCGCCCCGGGCAATGATAATCACATCAATATCAGATGTTCCGTTAAGCTCTCCAATGCCTTGAGATATTTCTTTTGCCGATTCTATGCCCTGCACCCTCACAGGATAAATTAAAACCCCTATACCGGCAAATCGCCTTTCAAAAACCTTTAGAATATCTCTTATGGCCGCGCCTGTCGGCGATGTGACAATGCCGATCTTTTTTGGGAAAGGCGGAAGCGGCCTTTTTCGTTCTGTGCCAAAAAAACCCTCTTTTGCAAGTTTTTCCTTTAACTGTTCAAGCGCAAGCTG
>JACRNK010000160.1 GCA_016234985.1 Deltaproteobacteria bacterium | reverse complement strand
TCGGCAAAACGTCTTAATTCCTTTGCCCTGGCCAGGGTGGTTTTTATTCTGCCGTGCAAAAAGAGCGAATTTGTCATGTTGGCCATCATGCACCTTAAATGGCCAACCGGCCTGTCAAATCTTTTTTCATCTCTGTTATGTCTCATAATAACCCCTACACCGTCTCCTTTTTTTCTAATGCCATCTCATCCAATTCTTCCCTTGCCGGAAAGTTGTCCACCTTCATGCCGAAATTAAGACCCATGCCTGTAAGCATTTCTTTTATCTCATTTAAGGATTTTCTTCCAAAATTCTTGGTCTTCAACATTTCATTCTCTGTCTTCTGCACTAATTCCCCTATATATTTTATGTTGGCATTCTTAAGACAATTGGCTGAACGGACGGAAAGCTCCAGTTCATCCACCAACCTGAAAAGGTTTTCATTCAAAGAAGCAAGTTTTCCCTCCGCCTCTTCTTCCTTTATCTCCTCCGCTGTCTCCCCAAACGGCACAAAAATACTCAACTGGTCTTTCAATATTTTCGCTGCAAAGCCGACTGCATCCTGAGGGCTCACGGCGCCGGTTGTCCAAACCTCCATAGTAAGCTTGTCATAATCGGTCATCTGGCCTACCCTTGCATAGCCCACATTGTAGTTTGCCCGTATTACAGGGCTAAAGATAGCGTCAACAGGGATAGCGCCTATGGGTTGATTTTCTTCCTTATTCCTTGCGGCAGGGACATAACCTTTGCCTGTCTTGACAAGCAACTCCGCTTCTAACTTCGCATCCCTGGCAAGCGTGGCAATATGCAGATCCGGGTTCAATATCTCAACTGTTGCTGGCAAGCGTGGCAATATGCAGATCCGGGTTCAATATCTCAACTGTTGAATCGCAGATTATGTCCCCGGCCTTCACATCCCCGTCGCCCTTTGCCTTTATCCTGATTGTCTTCGGCCCTTGGCCATGAAGCCTGATCCTTACCTGCTTTAGATTTAATATGATATCCGACACATCCTCTTTCACCCCGGATATAGAAGAAAATTCGTGGAGGGCGCCGGCAAACTTTGCGGAAACAATGGTTAAAAGGTTATAACTCAATATAAATATCTAAACAATAAATTTAAAATTAAAATGTTTCAGAGGCAAAAATAATTTTACTTTTTAATTGTTTATTTAGATATTTCTATTTAAGTTTTTGCTTTGATACTCTGACTCTCTGAAACTTTATTATCTGGAATACAACTCTACTATAAACTGTTCCTGAATAGGCATGGTTACATCTTCCCGCTTAGGCAGCGCTTTAACAACTCCCTTATGGCTTGCCTTGTCAAGCTCCAGCCACTGCGGGATTCCCCGCCTTTCTACAGTCTCTAAAGCCTCATTGACCCTTGCCTTACCCTTGCTCTTCTCTTTAATCTCAATTACCTGGCCCGGTTTAACAATGTAAGACGGAATATTCACATCCTTGCCGTCTACCCGCAGATGCCTGTGCATAATCACCTGTCTGGCGTCATTCCTTGAATCGGCAAACCCAAGGCGATAAACAACATTGTCAAGCCTCCTTTCCAAAAGAAGGATGAGGTTTTCGCCTGTGATGCCTTTTAGCCTCTCTGCCTTTTTAAAGTAACCGTGGAATTGCCTTTCCATCAGCCCATACATTCTTTTGGCGCGCTGTTTTTCTCTTAGCTGCAAGGCGTATGCAGTGGGCTTGGAGCGGCCCTGGCCGTGCTGTCCAGGCGCATAGCTCCTTCTCTCAAAGGCGCATTTATCGGTATAACACCTGTCCCCTTTGAAAAAGAGCTTCATCCCCTCTCTCCTGCATAGCTTGCATACAGATTCAATATATCTTCCCAAAGCTTCCTCCCTTTAATAGTTCGGAGTTATGAGTTCGTAGTTCGGAGTAACACAGTTCGGAGTAACACAGTTCGGAGTATTGAGTTCGTAGTTCGGAGAAGCTTTTATCTTTTACTCCGAACTCCTAACTGTTTGTCTCCGAACTACCAACTACGAACTCCTAACTGTTTGTCTCCGAACTCCCAACTCCGAACTGTTTTTATACTCTGCGCCTCTTCGGCGGCCTGCACCCATTGTGCGGAATCGGGGTTACATCCTTCAAAAGGCTTATGCTAAGCCCTGTAGCCTGAAGAGATCTGAGAGCCGCTTCTCTCCCTGCCCCCGGCCCCTTTATATAAACATCAACGTTCCTAACTCCGTATTCCATGGCCTTTTTTGTTGCAGTCTCTGCCGCAACTTGGGCTGCAAAGGGCGTCCCTTTCCGCGAGCCCTTAAAGCCATGGCTCCCGGCGCTGCTCCATGCAAGCACATTGCCATTCATATCTGTTATGGTAACTATGGTATTGTTGAATGTGGACTGAATGCTTGCAATACCCTTTGACGCCACCCTTTTTTCTTTTTTAACTTTTGCCATTATGCCACCTCTCTATTCCGCCTTTTTTATAGCTATGCTTGCCTTTCTCGGCCCTTTTCTGGTTCTTGCATTTGTATGCGTCCTCTGGCCTCTGACAGGCAGGCCTCTTCTATGCCTGAGGCCTCTGTAAGCGCCGATATCCATAAGCCTCTTTATGTTTATGGAAACTTCTTTTCTGAGGTCGCCTTCCACCTTATAATCCCTGTCCAATATCTTTCTTATCTGGGCAATCTGCCCTTCGGTAAGATTCTGCGTCCTCGTATTATGGTCAATCTCTGCCTCTTCAAGAATATTCTTTGAGGCTGCCCTGCCTATTCCATATAAATAGGTAAGCGCTATCTCTATCCTTTTATTTTTTGGTAAATCTACACCCGCTATCCTTGCCAATTTTGCCTCCCTTTTAGTGCAATTACGAATTACAAATTATGAATTACGAGTTACAAACCATCGCATTTAATTCCTAATTCGTAATTCCTAATTCTTAATTGTCTTTTACCCCTGTCTCTGCTTATGTTTCGGGTTATCACACACAACCCGCACAACCCTCTTGCGTCTTACCACCTTGCACTTATCGCATATTTTTTTAACAGAGCTTCTAACTTTCATTTCAATATCCCTCTATACTTTTTGTTTTTTTACTTACTGCTTACTGTTTACTACTCAATAAAAATATCTAAATAAACAATTAAAAAGTAAAATGCGGATGATCTGTTGCTGTAATTCATTTTAATTTTAAATTTACTGTTTAGATATTTCTATTTGATTGCTGCCTTCCACTTACTACCTACTGTTTTTATTTCACCCTATATATAATCCTGCCTCTGGTCAGGTCGTATGGCGAAAGTTCCACGGTAACCTTGTCGCCGGGCAGTATCTTGATAAAATGCATCCTCATCTTGCCTGAAACATGCGCCAGCACTATTTTTATTTCACCCTATATATAATCCTGCCTCTGGTCAGGTCATATGGCGAAAGTTCCACAGTAACCTTATCGCCGGGCAGTATCTTGATAAAATGCATCCTCATCTTGCCTGAAACATGCGCCAACACTATATGTTTATTTTCAAGCTCTACCCTGAACATTGCGTTCGGCAGAGTCTCAACTACAGTGCCTTCTACTTGTATCGCCTCTTCTTTAGCCATTACCTTCCTCTTGATACAATTATAAATTAAGAATTAGGAATTACGAATTGTCTTTAATTCTTAATTCATAATTTTTAATTCATAATTTTCTTTAGGGTCTGCTCAATACATACGGCCCGTTTTCGGTTATCGCTACCGTATGCTCAAAATGCGCTGAAAGGCTGCCGTCCTTTGTAACAGCAGTCCATCCGTCGTCTAAAATAACCACTTCGCTTCCACCCGCATTTATCATGGGTTCAATCGCAAGAACCATCCCTGCCTTTAACCTTATCCCCTTCCCCGGGGTTCCAAAATTAGGGACTTGAGGAGGTTCGTGCAACTCTCTGCCTATCCCATGTCCTACAAATGCCCGAACAACTGAAAAACCGTTCTCTTCCACATAACTTTGAACGGCATAAGAAATATCAAAAAGTCTGTTGCCGACCCTGGCCTTTTCAATGCCCCGTTCCAGCGAGGCCATGGCAGCGTCTATCAATCTGCCGGCTTCATCGGGTATTTTGCCTAAGGGTATTGTTACGGCAGCATCGCCATAATAACCGTCATGCTCAATTCCAACATCCACGCTCAGTATATCGCCTTGTTTCAAAACCCTTCTTGAAGGCATGCCATGAACAACCTCTTCATTTACCGAAACGCATAAGCAGTAGGGATAACCCCTGTATCCTTTAAAGGCCGGCCTGACCTTTCTTTTTTTCAGCTCTCCCTCGCACAGCCTTTCAATCTCTATGGTTGCAACCCCCGGCCTTGCAGCCTCCTTTATAATAGCAAGGATTTCGGCAACTATGAGGTTGCTTTTCCTCATCTTTTCTATTTCATCCGGCGATTTGAGGACTATTGTCTCATTTTCCTTCATCCCGTTAGAAAGCCCCCGTTAGAAAACTATTAGTAAGCAGGTTTCAAACAAATATAGATTAAAGCGCTTTCTAACGGGATCCAACGACATTCACTATCTTTTCTGTTATCTCTTGAAATCCCCCTATGCCGCCTACGGTCACAAGGGAGCCTTTTTTATTATAAAAATCTATAAGCGGCGCAGTCTGCTCGTCATAAACCTTCAGCCTCGCCTCAATTGTATCCTCTTTGTCGTCATCTCTCTGATATATCTCGCCCTTGCATTTATCGCATTTTTTATCATCCACCGGCGGATTAAAAATAATATGATAACCTTCTCCGCAGCTGCGGCACACCCGTCTGCCGCTGAGCCGTTTTACAATCTCCTTGTGCGAAACCTCTATATTTATTACCTTGTCTACTTTTTCCCCCAGCTCCCCCAACATCTTTTCAACAATCTCTGCCTGCGCAATATTTCTCGGAAAACCATCTAATATAAAACCTGCCTTGCAGTCATCCATTGCAAGTCTTTCTGCGACTATCTCCACCACAAGATTGTCAGGGACTAACATCCCTTTATCCATATACGACCTGGCCTTTATGCCAAGCGGAGTCTTATCTCTTACAGCAACCCGCAGTATATCGCCTGTGGAAATCTGAGGAATGCCGTATCGGACTGCAAGGCTTTTGGCCTGGCTCCCCTTACCTGCCCCTGGCGGCCCAAGAAGGACAAGGTTTAACACTTACCCCCGCCTCCCCTTAAGCCTGCCTGATTTAAGAAGCCCGTCGTATGACCTCGCCAGCATGTGGGATTCTATATGCTGGGCAGTATCAAGCGCAACACCCACGACTATTAAGAGTGAAGTGCCTCCGAAATAAAACGGCACATTCCACCAGCCTATCAAAAATGACAGCAGCACGCATACGAGCGAAAGATAGATTGCGCCCCACAGCGTCAGCCTTGTAAGTAGCCTGTCTATATACTCCGCGGTATTGCCTCC
>JACRNK010000159.1 GCA_016234985.1 Deltaproteobacteria bacterium | reverse complement strand
GCTTTTATATCTTTCCTGTCAGCCCAGATACCAAAGCTTTTTTTAAGAAGGCTCTTTTTGTATGCAGTTGTCGAAACTTTTTCATGAACTGCAAGCATTTCATGAAGAAATTTCTGTTGAGATGCGGTGAGGAGTTTTATGAATTTCAATGAAACCGGATAAACGATTTTCCTGCCGAATTTAATGTCTTCCAGCAATTATAGATATATAAAACAGCAGCAACTGCCTCTATCGCTGCAAAGGTTAAAAGGCTTGCCCTTTGAACAGCGCCTCCTGTTTCCAAAAGCCACCAGCTTAATATCATGCCGATAAGGCCGGTATTTGCCAGCCAGAATTGAATGCTTCCCATCCTGACGCTGTAAAGCGATTTGGCCGCAAACCTCGGGAACATGTGATATGAAACGCCGAAAATCATTATAGACACAAAGCCTATGAGATTTATATGCGCATGGACAGGCCTGAGATACGGTATCAAGTCGGGTCTTAACAGAAACAAGACGCCGAGGGGACAGCCGATGACAAGATAGATAATGCTCGCACCTGTGAATTGTGTGGCCATCTTGTCCGCAGCCTTATCGCCTTGGCCGAACGGATTTGGGAAAGATTCTTTGCTTGGCGGAGATGTAAATGTCTTCATCATATTGTAGATAAAGACAAATATGGACAGGGCAAACAATAGGGAAGATATTTTTATAAAAGGATTGATGTCAATCGGATACGATGAAAAAGGAAGCGGGAAAACAAGTCCGAGTATGCCGAGGTTTGCCATTGCAAGGAATAACAGGGACACATCCCATTTATAAGGGGCTTGGGGATGCTTCCTACATTTTTCTTATCATTCACCAATCATACCCTTTCTGTCATAAATCTGTAAAAATGCGGGGATTTTATTTAAAGAGCATTAGAAATTTCGCCACGGTAATGATAGATATATTATATTGCGACAGGAAGCGAGAAATCTCTTTATCAAATTTGACATCGTCATCTCTTGTAACAATATAATCCGCATTGCCTTTTATTGCGGTTTCAATTATAAGGTTGTCATCTTTATCACGGCAGATATCAACATCACCCGAAAGCAAAACATTCTCCGCCCTTTCATCAATAAGAATTAAAAGTTCTTGTATGTCTTTGGACGCAATATCATACTTGTTCCTAATTCTTGGGCGGCTGAGGACATCGGCGATTTCATCAAGTATTGGTTCGGAAATTACAGATATGAATTCAGCATTTTCAAAATGTTTTCTAATGGCGGCGGGATATCCAAAAGGATTGATTAAGGCAGAAACCCATATATTGGTATCAATAACCGCCTTAATCATCTATGCTTTTCTGCTTTAACCTCTTTTATTGTTTGGGCTATATCAGCCTCAATCTCCTCGCAAGAATATTGAGAGGCTTTTCCATGTATCTTTTTTATAATGCGGTTAAACCGCTCTTGCCATTCATCGTGGGAGAGTATTTTTATCTCTACCTTCTCATGCTCTTTTATCTGCACATCTTGAAGGGGTTTAAATACACCATTTTCAAAGACAGCGGTTATTGTCTGAGACATTAGATTATCACCTCCTGCCATAGCAGGCACATCTGTTCAAAACCTATCATATACACATCCCTTTGTCAAAATAAACATGGCGGAATAGCAGAAAAAATGACACCCATTAATAGGGCGACGAGGATCAGGTCTTGTTTTTTATTTTGCAACCTTCCTTGCCGCAACAACTTTCAGATAATGTGTCTCCGGCATACCCAGCAAAATCGGGTGGTCTTTTGCCTGAGAACGGTTTTCAACAAGCTGGAGCATACACCCTGCATCACGCGCCGCATCATTTAATATATCCAGAAATGCAGTTGGAGAAATATTTTGCGAGCAAGATGATGTGATAAGATAGCCGTTGTCATTTAACAGTTTTAATCCCAGAATATTTATATCTTTATATCCGCGCCATGCGCCGGCCATTGCCTCCTTGCCCTTTACAAATGACGGCGGGTCAAGTATGACGCAGTCAAATCTTTCGCCTTTTTTATATTGCTCGCGAAGCCAATCAAAGGCATCGCCTTTTTCTTGTTTAATAATATTTTCAAAGCCATTGAGTTGGATATTCCTATTTAACATCTCAAAAATTTTGCCGGAATCCTCCAATGCCACAACCTCCTTTGCCCCGTATTTAGCGGCATACATGGCAAACGCGCCTGTATAGGCAAAGCAGTCAAGAACCCTTTTATCCTTTACATACGGCTCTATTATCTTTCTATTCTCCTGCTGGTCAAGATAAAAACCTGTTTTATGGCCTTCCAAAAGGTCTATCTCAAATTTTAGTCCGTCAAGGGCTATGACAACTTTACTATTTTCATCACCCCACAAAAATCCTTTTCTCGGCGAAAGCCCTTCCTTTTTTCTGGTTTCAACATCGCTTCTTTCAACAATGGTTTTTGGTTTGAAAATGTCTTTCAATATTTCAACAACATCCGTCTTCCATTTTTCCATGCCAAACGTTAATATCTGCAAAGAGAGAATATCCCCATACTTGTCAACTATCAAGCCCGGAATTAAATCCCCTTCGCTGAATACAACTCTGAAAGAATCATCTATCTGCCAGCCAAGAGAAAGACGATGTTTGAGCGCATTTTCAATCCTCTTTCTGAAAAAAGATTTATCTATGGGTTCATCTTTGAATGAAAGTATTCTTATGATTATCTTTGAATTATCATTGATATATCCTTTGCCGACAAATCGCGTCTTTCCATCTGTAACAGATACAATGTCTCCGTTGGAATAATTACCGTTGACTGCCTTTATTTCGTTATTAAAAACCCAAACATGGCCCGACCCACCCTTTGGGTGGGTGCCCCGAAGCCTTTCAGCGCATTTTTTTGTGACTATTATCTGAACCAAATTTTACCTCGTATCTAAATTTTCTCTCCCTTGATGGTAGGGGAGTGAAACACCCTTAATGGGTATTTCACGGGAGGGCGCGTCTAATCTTACCACAATCAAAGGCTCAAAAATAGATGCGAATTATTCATGAAGCTGGTAAAATACATAACATGTTAGATATTGACATTACAAAACTCATGGCAGTCTGGGGCAAGGCCCCTTTGAAGATAAATCCCTGCCAATGCCTTCCTCTGCGCTCTCCGAAATCCGGTTGCAGGCTGTGTGTTGAAAACTGCCCGACCAAGGCCATCGAAATAGAGCAAGATTCTATAAAAGTTGCAGACGCCATCTGCACAGGCTGCGGCGCATGTTTCAACCTCTGTCCCACAGGGGTATTTGAGATGACAAATTTTGAGCCTGATCCATTCGTTAAAAGGGCGCAGGAGGCTATTACCAAAAACAAGTCTATAAAAATGGGATGCTGCAAGGTCCCGTTTGACCATGCCGGCTCCGAGTTTTTGCGGCTTCCATGCCTTGCGCATATTACATCAAGCCTTATATTGAGATTACTGTCGGCCGGTGCGGATGAGGTAATGATAATGGATGCGGGGATATGCGAGGTTTGTGAGTCAAGATGCGGCGACAGGATTGCAAAGCATACGATTTCCAAGACTCGTAACCTTTTGGAAAATCTCGGACTTAAACAAAAGGTATTAATTGTTGCAAAGGGCATTTCAATAAACGACCTTGTTTTTGAAGGTGACAGACTCAGGAATTATAAGGATGACCCGGAGTTGTCGCGCAGGGAGATATTTTCCATATTCAAAAAAGAGGCTAAAAAAGCCGTTGAAGGGATTATTAAAAAGGAGGCTCCAGTAAAGATTGAGGCTAAGGAAAGGCTTAAAAAGGCTGCGCCAAAGGAAAGAGATGAACTGATAAAGTTTTTTAAAAAACATGGTTTGCTTTCATATAAAGCTAAAACAAACAGCAGTGTCTTTCCTGTGGTATCTGTAAACCAAGACTGCAATATGTGCCGCCTCTGCGCTCTTTTTTGCCCTACAGATGCCCTTGCCATAGAGGATACGGAAAAAGGAGCGGGCATAGTTTTTAAAACAGCAACCTGCACCGGTTGTAATTTATGCATTGATGTGTGCGCAGAAAAGGCCATAACCCTTAATCATAAAGAGGTTCTCATAGAAGATATGGTTAAACAGAACAAAGCAATGCTTATATGGTTTGATAAGGTTTGTTGCGCATCCTGCGGAAGGATTTTTGCGAAAATAAAAACAGAAAATATCTGCGATACCTGCCTGAAGGAAAGAGAGGTTTTTTAAACCAAATGATTTTTTGTCCCCCCTTGACAACCCCCCAAAACAGTGCTTTACTTATCCAAAATGCTTTAGAACAGAAGTTCTCATTTTTCACCTTAACCCTTTTTCAGAAAGGAGGTTTTTATGCCGGAACGTTCATTTGGTTTACAGGCTCCGCCTTCGTTAGGCGCGCCTGGCAAGAAGCGGTATGCAATGGTAGTAGATTTAAGGCGGTGTATAGGATGCATGGCCTGCGTGCTTGCTGACAAGGCAGAGTTTGAGGTGCCGCTTGGGGTGTGGAGGACATGGGTAAGCGTGCGGACAGTCGGGCAATATCCTCATGTGAAGAAACATTTTCTTCCGCGGCTCTGCAATCACTGCGATGATCCGCCTTGCGTAAGGGTCTGTCCTGTGCAGGCAACATACAAGCACGAAGAAGGCTTTGTGCTTCAGAGATACGAACGGTGCATCGGTTGTAAGGCCTGCATGGTTGCATGTCCTTACAATGCGAGGCATATCCTTCCCAAGAGAGGCAATCCGAATCTGCCGACAAATGTAGTTGACAAATGCACATTCTGTTTTCACAGGGTGAGCCAGGGGCTTGTGCCTGCATGCGCTCAAACCTGCGTTGGAAGGGCAAGGATATTCGGGGATATAAATGACCCGAACAGCGAGGTTGCCAAACTTGTGGCAGCCAATTCGACCATCGTTCTGAAGCCTGAGATGGGAACAAAGCCGCAGATATATTACATCATGCCCAATCAAAAGAGCATAAGTCAGGAAGCGGGCTTATTGGAAGAACCGGCAGATGTAAAAGAAGACAGAAAGGCGCACAGGGAGCATTTCGGCCTTTATTTTTAACGCAACCATTTTTGAAAGGAGGCTCATATGTTAGATTATCAAGTTTTTCACACCATCCCCTGGGGGATGAGGATAGCGATCTATTTCTGGCTGGTGGGCGCGAGCGCAGGCTCATTTGTCATATCAAGCCTCGGCTGGGTATTCGGCGTAAAAAAATATAAGCCCATTGCCCTGCCGGCGTCAATCACTGCTATCATCCTTCTTTTGATTGTTCCCATTATCCTTATAGCAGACCTTGGAAAGCCCGAGAGATTCTGGTATCTCTTAAGGCCTGATTTCTGGCATGCATCTTCGCCTATGGCATGGGGCACACTTCTCATATCGGCCTACCCTGGCGCAATGCTTATCTATAGCTGGTTTGTCTATAAAGAGAATGAATTCCAGGCAAAGGTCTGGGGGGTTTTATCCATTATACTGGCTGTTGCCACACACTGGTATACCGGCATCGTTATGGAGCTAAATCCTTCAAGAGAGATAAATCACACATCCCTTGCGCCTATTTTATTTTTGACAGGGGCGTTTGTATCCGGCATCGGTTTTCTCATCATAGTCCTTTTCATAAGAAATCTCTTTCTCCCTGCCGATAAACAGGTTGTGGCAGAAATGTTCACAGGCATGGGAAGGCTTATGGCATGGGGCCTTGTATTTGACCTGTTTTTGATATTCTCGGAATTTCTTCAGATGAGCTATGGAACAGGGGATGAGATTGTCGCCCTTAAACATATCCTGCTCGGGGTTTTTGGCGTTCAATTTCTGTGGCTTGAGGTCATCTTCGGGATTATAGCGCCGCTCATTATACTGTTTTCCGGTTTCGGCAGATCTCCGGCAGGCATTGTAGCGGCTTCTGTGCTTGTTGATATAGGCGTTATGGCCATGCGCCAGTGGTGGACTATAGGCGGACAGTATCTTCAGACATATTTTCAATAACCTTTTAAGCAAGGAGGTGTAAAATGAAACTAACCAGACGAAATTTTATAAAGCTTGGCGCTGCATCCGGGGCTGCTGCAGCCACAGCACCAAACATACTGAAGGCCATGGAAACAGAGCTTGGCGGCAAGGACTTTTCAGCGCAAACACACGCAGAAAGAACCGCAGTTCCCTATACATGCCTTGTCTGCAATATTGAAGACGGCGGCCTTGCATTTATAGAAGACGGCAGGATTGTAAAACTTGAAGGCAATCCCAAGCATGTTTCAACAAGGGGGCGGCTCTGCGCAAAGGGCAACTCAGGAATATGGCATGTTTACGACCCGGATAGGATTTTATATCCGCTTCGCAGGACAGGGCCAAGAGGGAGCGGACAGTGGAAAAGGATTTCATGGGATGAGGCGCTAACAGAAGTTGCTGAGAGGATAAAGACCGTTCTGGATAAAGGCCATCCCAATGAGATAATGTTCAAATGGGGGAGGGACAGAAGCGGAGGCGCGACAGGCAGGTTTATGCAAACACTCGGAACCAATACAGGCGTAAATCATACATCAATCTGCGAGTCGAGCAAAAAGATAGGCATGCAGCCCACATGGGGGCCTGATATAGAAACCCCTGATTTTGCCAAGACAAAATATATTCTTAACTTTGGCAGCAATATCATTGAGGCAGCATATTTCCACAATCCGTATTCACAGAGGATTGCAGAAGGGGTGGCGGAAAACAAGGCAAAGCTTGTAACATTTGATGTAAGGCTCTCCAACACGGCAGGCCGTTCAGATGAATGGTTCCCCATATTTCCCGGAACGGACGGCATTGTCGCTCTGGCAATGGCAAATGTGATTATGCAAGAGGGGCTGGCGGATAAGGGGTTTATCAATGACTGGACAAACTATCCGGCGGATAAACTTGCGGCATATCTCAAACAATACACGCCTGAGATGGCTGAGAAATATTCCGGGGTTTCTGCAAAGGACATACGTAGAATTGCCATTGAATTTGCCTCTACAAAGCCGGCTACTACCTATACCTATAGGGGTCCGGCAAAGCACCTATACGGTTCATATAATGAAAGATGCATAATGTTGCTGCCTATAATCACAGGCAATGTAGAGGTAAAGGGCGGCTATTGCCTGCCGAGGGGCATGGGATATGATCAGCCTCAGCCTGCGCCGCCTAAGGGCAAAGAGCCGAGTTATCTTTCTAAGCCGCCGGATTATCCCCTTGCAGAGCACAAGGTGAGTCACTTGGTGCCTTTCTGGATAAAAGACGGCAAGCAGAAGGTAAGTGTATATTTTAGCTATATGCACTGCGAGGCGTTTTCCAACCCTGCCGCAAGCGTATGGAGAGAGATGCTTCTGGATGAGAAACTCATACCGTTCAGCGTAACATTTTCTAATCAGATGAACGAGACAACCAATATTATGGACTTAGTTCTCCCTGACTGTGCCTACCTTGAAAGGCACGACCCGGAGAGTATGCCGTCAAGCCTCTGGCCGTGGCTTGGTTTAAGACAACCTGTTGTAAAACCTTTAGGGGAAGCGGTGGAATTTAGGGAAGTCCTCAAAAAGATAATCCACAAGGTTGACCCTGACAACAGAAGAGGCATGAAAAAGTACTGGGAATTCAAAGATGGAGAAGATTATCTGAAAAGGCAGTTTGACAACATCCCCGGTCTGAAAGAGGCGGGCGGCTATGATTTTTTAAAGAAACATATCCATGTGGAGGAATATGAGAAATACGGGTTCAATCCTCTGCCTGTATTCAAGCCGCATCCGTGGCACTGGAATAAGGACGGCTCATCAAAATTGAAACAAGGCGAGATGATTATGACCACCTTCAAATGGAATGTGCATACCCAGAGCAGAACTACGAACATAAAATGGCTCAATGAACTTGTTCATTCAAATCCTGCATGGATAAACAAGGCGGCTGCGGACAAGCTTGGCGTCAAGGATGGAGATTTAATCAGAATAACAAGTCCGGTCGGCTACATGGTTACAAAGGCGAAAGTAACGGAAGGCATCAATCCAAAGGTCATTGCTGTATCCAATACATTGGGCATGAAATTCGGCAGAATCGCTATAGCAAAACCAAAGGATTCCGCTCCTCAGTGGGCCGGTCAGACCGAAGATCCGGATGTGAATGGCAATCTCTGGTGGAAGGCTACAGGCGTAAATCCGAATGAGATAATTCCGGTTTCCGCAGACCCGATAGGCGGCTCTCAGGGTTGGTATGACACAGTGGTGACAGTAACGGCTGCCCAGCCCGGAGACAAATTCGGCGATGTTCAGGCGGACAACAAAAAACACTATGATTTTTACAAAGAGACCCTCAGATATGCCTACACAGGCGACAAGCACAGGGAGATGCATCCGGAGGTCAAGGTTGGAAAACTCCCGGCGCCGGAATTAAAGTAAGGGTATATAAAAATAATGGTTTTGATGGCAATTGTGACAATGGGCGGCTTACGTAAGCCGCCCATTGTATTAGCGCTGCCTCTGGGATATAATGAAAATCGGCAAATGACAACACCTGTTCAAACACTAAAAGAGAAAATAGAGTCTGCAAAGGCAAGGAGCAATATTTATAAACTCCTTTCCACTGCATTTGCCAAAGAGCTTTCAAAGGAATCATTAGAGGCGTTTTGCGGAAACAGCTTGGCGGAAACCTTGAATGCTTTAGGCATAGACTTTGGAAGCGATTTTTATAACTGCGATAGAGAGGAATTGGTTAAAAAATTATCTGAAGAATATGCCGCATTATTCATCCTCCCAGGCGGTATAAATCCCACGGAGAGCGTTGCGCGTTCAGGCCTTTATATGCAGACCTTTGCCGGACAGACGTTGAAATTTTATAAACAGTGCGGCTTCACCTTATCAGAGGATTTTAAAGGTTTTCCAGACCATATCGGCATAGAGCTTGAGTTCATGAGCCATTTATCTGAAAATGAGGCTGCGGCGCATGAAAGCAAAGCAGAGGATGAAGCAAAAAATTGGATTGAACTTCAAAAGAGGTTTTTGCAGGAGCATCTTTCTCAATGGGCTATGGATTTTGCCAAAAATGCGGCGGCATATGCGCAGCAGACGTTCTATGAAAAAATGGCAAACCTTTTATATGAGTTTGTCAGTTTGGAGATAGAAGAATCAGCAGCGGCAGACGGCATAAAATTAAGCAAGTAAATCCTGTCAGAAAAACGGCTCTCCAAAGGATTGCCGCCAGCCCCAAAAAACAGGCATTGATTTTCGGTGTCCAGTTGATGCTATTGACTATAATCCCGCAACAGGTTAAACTTCTTTAAAATGGCTGAAAAAATTAAACATACACATACTGTGACCCTATCACAAGATTCGGTTTGTCTTTTATGCCATTGCAGAATCAAAGAGAACACCCTTTTTGCCGACCTCACAGATGAACAGCTTGAAATTTTCAAAGATGCCGTCACCACATCGCTCCATAAAAAAAAGGATGTAATATTTGTGGAGGGTGGCCCCTGTCCCGGCTTTTATGTAGTAAAGTCCGGCAGGGTAAAGCTTTTAAAAACCTC
>JACRNK010000274.1 GCA_016234985.1 Deltaproteobacteria bacterium | reverse complement strand
TTTTGAAAGAGGCGATCCGGCTGACGCGAATGAAGACAAAAAAAGAAGTCGTCAATTATGCCGTAGAGGAACTCGTGAAAAAACTTCGCAGAAAAAAGATACTTGAGCTTGAGGGCAAAGTCAGATGGGAGGGGAATCTTGACGAGATGCGAAGGGCGAGGACATGAATGAGCGAAAAGGTAATTAAAAACTGGATTGCCCTTGCAGAGTATGATTTTGAAACAGCAAAGGCGATGATGAAAAGCGGAGGGTATCTGTATGTTGCCTTTACCTGTCAGCAGACGATACGGAAGAAATAAAAGAAATATCAAAGATGCTGACCGGAAAAAAGGCTAAAGAGATTCTTTCAAAAACAAAAGAGTTGTTTTTATGGCTAAAAGAAAAAATCTGATAGATAAAAAAATTTCCCTGTTTTATAAGATAATCAAGGATATTTATCCTGTAAAGAAAGTCATCCTGTACGGTTCTTATGCAAAAGGAAAAGAAACACGCGACAGCGATATAGATGTCGCGGTAGTGGTAGATGTGCCGGATCATCTTAAAAGGGTGGAAATTACTGCAACCCTTTTCCATTATGCAACCATGGTTGACAGTAATATTGAGCCAAAGTGCATTTTCTGGGATGAATATTGCAAGCACGATAAGGCGAGCATCCTTGCAGAGATAATAAAAACCGGAGTTGAAATAATCCCTGTAGCTGCCGACCTTTAGGTCGGCTTATTGGCGGACATAAATGTCCGCATCTACTTTATTTCGGCTTATTGGCTTTATTTATGTCCTACAAAGTCAAACTTGAAATATTTGAAGGCCCGTTAGACCTTCTCATCCATCTCATCAAGCAGAATGAGGTGGATATCTATGATATTCCTATTGCTAAAATTACAGAGCAGTATCTGGAATATATGGAGATGATGAAGACCCTCAATCTTGATGTGGCTGGAGAATTTCTGCTCATGGCAGCGACCCTGATTCACATCAAGTCAAAGATGCTGCTGCCGTTTTCAGAAGAAGCAGGCGAGGAAGAAGAGGAGGGCGGCGACCCTCGTCAGGAGCTTGTCCGGCGGCTGCTTGAATACCAGAAGTATAAAGAGGCATCCGCACAATTGGAACAAATGATGATTCTCGGCAGAGATACATTTACCAAAGGCCAGATGCCGACCGAGGGTTTGGAAGAGGGGGGATTGGTAAACTTATCCCTCTTTGATTTGCTGGAGGCATTAAAAGATGTCTTGGCTAAGGCGCCTAAGACCATCGGATTCGATGTGTCGTTGGAACATATCACTATCGCAGACAGGATAAACGCGGTTATGGAACTTTTGAATCAGGAAAAGAGCGTAACCTTTTTCGCGCTCTTTCCGTCAGACGCGAGCCGGGCAATGATCGTGACCACCTTTCTCGCTATGCTGGAGTTGGCCAGAATGAAGATGATACGGATTTACCAGTCGTTTCAGGACGAGGTGATACGGTTGTATGTGCCGGAGATTGGTTCGGAGTTGGGAGTTCAGAGTTCGGAGATTGCAAGTCAGGAGTGAAACCATGGACAAAGACAGCTTAAAACCGCTTATAGAAACGCTCATCTTCGCCGCAGACCATCCTATCAGTTTTGAAAAACTGATGAATGTGCTGGAAGGGGAAAAGCGGGATGAGGTGAGGACTGCATTGAACGAGTTGCTCGTTGATTATCAGCAGTCGCGCCGTGGATTTTTGATTGAAGAGGTGGCGGGAGGGTTTCAGATCAGGACAAGGCCGGAGTTTTCGCCGTGGCTTAAAAGGCTTTTCAAGATAGGGTTTCAGAAGATCAGCAAGCCGTCTATGGAAACCCTTGCAATGATTGCGTATAAACAGCCTATTACAAGAATGGATATAGAAGAGTTGAGGGGTGTTGATTCGGGCGGTGTTTTAAAAACACTTATGGATAGAAACTTTATAAAGATTATCGGCAGGAAAGAATTACCGGGCAGGCCGGCGGTTTACGGCACGACAAAGGAATTTCTTGAGATTTTTGATTTGAAAGACCTTTCGTGTCTGCCCACATTAAAAGAAATTATTATGCCGCAGGAGGAAGAAGTTGCAGGAGAGATTGCAGAAGATAATGGCGCAAGCGGGGATAGCGTCCAGACGCAAGGCCGAGGAGATGATTCTGGAGGGGAGGGTCACGGTCAACCGTCAAACCGTGACGGAGCTGGGGAGCAAGGCGGATCCTGAAAAGGATCGTATTGCAGTTGACGGCAGGGTCATCTCTCGTACGCAGGAAAAGGGCGAAAAGATTTACATCCTGCTCAATAAGCCCAAGGGATGTATCAGCACGGTGTCGGACCCTGAAGGCAGGCCCACGGTCATTGACCTCGTAAAAGTAAAGCAAAGGATTTTTCCTGTTGGCAGATTGGACCTTGATGCGGAAGGCGTTTTGCTTCTCACCAACGACGGCGAACTTGCAAACAAGCTCATCCATCCGAGATATAAAATCCCCAAAAAATATCTGGTAAAGGTCAGCGATGCGCCTGATGAAAAGGATATGGCAAAACTCAGGAAGGGCATCTATCTTGAAGACGGTAGGACTCTGCCTGCCGAGGCCAAATTTATCAAGGCCACAAAGACAAACTCGTGGATAGAGCTTACTGTGTATGAAGGTAGGAACAGGCTTGTAAAGCGGATGTGCTTTGCAATAGGCCATTCCGTGCTTAAATTGCAGAGGACGGAATTTGCCGGAATAAAACTCGGCAGCCTGAAGCCGGGCGAGTTCAGAGCGCTTACTGCCGGCGAGGTGAAAATGTTGAAGGCCGCGGCTCAAAACCCAGCGTAGAAACATGGCTAAACCCATGGACATCACAACCTCCAAACGCAAGGCGCGGCCTGCGCGAATCCGCGTCAGCCTCAGAAATGAAATCAAGGGCGTATTTCTTTTCCGTTACAACCAAAAAACATGGCCGTTCACTCTTCTGCTGGGAATATTCTTTGCCATCTTTGCCGCGATAGCATTTATCCAGTTTAAGCGCATCCACATTGCCGGGATAAAAAACATATCCGATCTCGGCGGAATGCTGTTCCAATCGTTCTGGCTTATCGGCTGGAGCGTAGGTGTTGTCATCTTAGGCGGTTTGACCCTTCTCCTGCTTCTTGCCGGAGAGCAGATTGCGCGGATTTACGAAGACCGCCTCATCCACCGGTCGCGGCTCTGGCCGCTCTGGATTACCAGCGAATACGACCTCTCCGCCATCAAAGATGTCGTTTGTAAAAACGGCGAGATCAACTTTTCTTACGGGGACGGCATGGTTGCCCTTGGAGGCAATCTCTCTTCTTACGAAGCCGAACGGGTTGTTGCGCTGATTCAAAAAAGAGCCGGAGATGCGCCGCATACACAGGAAACACCGGAGCCTGTTCCTCCGCCTTCTCTTGCCGCGCCAGCCCCGGAACCGACTATCGCTGAAAATTCTCCTGAACAGACTTCTGCCTCATCGTTTTTGCTGATTGCCGCCAATCTTGTTCCGCTGGGAGGTGTAATCTTTTTTGGATGGGACCTCGGCGGATTGATGCTTCTCTTTTGGTCAGAAAGCGCTGTTGTAGGTTTTTACAATATCCTCAAACTGGCGGTGGTAGGGCGGTTGGCGGCAATTTTTACCATACCCTTTTTTATCGGACACTTCGGCGCCTTTATGTCCGCGCATTTTATGTTTATCTATTACGTATTTATTCAAAGCGGCCATGACAGCGGCGCCGCAGCCGGCCTCTCCATTGTTCTGCAAGGGGTGTTCAAACCACTGCTGCCTGCATTGGCGGCGCTATTTATAAGCCACGGCGTTTCTTTCTGGACAAATTTTCTCGGACAAAAGGAGTATGCCGGAAAAAAGACGGAGCAGCAGATGATGGAGCCTTACAAGCGGATTTTCATCATGCAGTTGACGCTCATTTTTGGAGGATGGCTGCTACTTCTTCTGAACAGTCCGCTCCCTGCCCTGCTCCTTTTGATAATCCTGAAAACTATTGTTGACCTGCGGGCGCACCGGAAGGAGCATGCAGCCGCTCAGAAATTAAATACCCAAAAAATGTTTTTGCAATAAGAAGGGCATATTGCTATTTTAGCAGAGATCGTGGAATACCTTGTATGAAGGGTTGAGACTTATGGATAAACATCTTTCAAACTCCCTCAAAAAAACCTACAAAAAACTCTTCTCCGCCTTTGGCCATCAGCATTGGTGGCCGGGGGACACACCCTTTGAAGTGATAGTAGGCGCAATCCTTACCCAGAATACCGCATGGACAAATGTTGAAAAGGCAAAACGTAAAAACAAAAAGGCAAAACTCTTAAACCCAAAAAGACTGCACGATTTGAGCCATGCGGAACTGGCGCAATATATCAGACCAGCAGGTTATTTCAATATCAAGGCAAAGCGGCTGAAACATTTTCTGAATTATCTGTTTGATAATTATAGCGGCAGCTTAAACAGGATGTTTAAAAAGCGGACTGATGCGCTTCGCAGGGAACTGCTTGAGGTAAACGGCATCGGGCCGGAGACTGCGGATTCCATACTTCTTTATGCAGGCAATCATCCTGTGTTTGTGGTGGACGCCTACACAAAAAGGATTTTTTCAAGACACGGTATTATTTTAGCGGATGTGGATTATCATGATGTTCGGGAAATTTTTATGAAAAACCTGCCGCATGATGTGAAGATGTTTAATGAGTATCATGCGTTGATTGTAAGGGTAGGCAAGGATTTTTGCAGAACTAAAAAACCGTTGTGCGGCAGATGCCCGCTGATGTAAAAAATGACAGTAAAAGTTGACGGGAGGCAGACTGTAGGCTAAACTTTA
>JACRNK010000158.1 GCA_016234985.1 Deltaproteobacteria bacterium | reverse complement strand
GAGAGGCTTCAGGCAAGGACAGGCAAGGCATTATAGCGCTTGAGGCATATCACCAGGGGAACGATATTGTCATAGAGGTGAGAGATGACGGACGCGGCATTGACCCTAAAAGGTTGAAGGACAAGGCGCTGGAAAATAGGCTTCTAAGCCAGGATGAATTGGAAAAGATAGACGATAAAGCGGCTATTGATTTTATATTCCTGCCCGGTTTTTCGACCGCAAAGGTTGTAAGCGAGGTTTCAGGCAGGGGCGTTGGAATGGATGTCGTAAAGGCGGCGGTTGAGGGCTTAAGAGGCAGCGTTCATATCAAGACTGAGATTGGAAGAGGAACGACCTTTGTCCTCAGATTTCCATTGACGCTTGCCATAATAAAAGCGATTCTCTTTAATGCCGGAGAAAGGCTTCTTGCCATCCCGCTCGGCGCTGTAAAAGAGATAACAAGGGTATTTACAAAGGATGTGGAGCTTGTAGCCGGGAGAGAGGTTTTAAGGATGAGGGAGAACGTGATTCCGCTTGTGAGGCTTGATGAGGCTATGAACCTTGGCAGCGCAGGCAGGAAGAGAAGCAAGCTCTTTGTTATTATTGTAAGCAATGGAGACAGGGATATCGGCATAGCGGTTAATAAATTGCTTGGCGAAGAGGAGCTTTTCATAAAGGCTATCAATGACCGATGGGTAAGCACGAATATAGTCGGAGGCGCATCCATACTTGGCGATGGAAAGGTTGTCCTGATATTGAATGTGGATGCGATTATAAAAAAGGCGGCTCAAAGGACAGTAGGCAGTAAACAGTAGGTAGTTGCTGCTTACTCCATATTATGGGTTCTTTCGTAAAAAAGTGGAATTTTGGGTTTTTAATTGTTTTAGCCTCGGAGAGGCGATCTGTTTGTAGAACAAAAATGTATAACCAAGAACAAAGCTCCGTAGGAGCGGCCTACAAACAGATCGCTCCTACGGAGCTAAACCATTTTTGAAAATTTATTTCTACAAACAGCATGCTCCTACGGAGCAAAAAACAAAAAAGCCATACCAAAAGCCTCGTAGAGGCAATCTGTTTGCAGCATAATTTTAAAAATTGAATTCGCACTTCACGATATTCATCTTTTGTGATAGGTTGTTGTAAATGCAAAAACCAAAAAATAAAATACGCGTCCTTGTGGCGGATGATTCTGCTCTTATGCGGAAACTCATTCCCCACATCCTTGCAAAAGACCCTGACATAGAGGTTGTTGCAACGGCAGTTGACGGCCTCTTTGCCCTGAAAAAGATAGGGGAGTACAGGCCTGATGTCATAACCCTTGATGTTGACATGCCGAGAATGGACGGCCTGACTGCGCTTAAGCATATTGTGGCGGAATACAAGACGCCTGTGATTATGGTGAGCTCCCTTACAGAGGCAGGGGCAGAGCTTACCTTAAAGGCCCTTGAAATCGGGGCCATGGATTTTATAACAAAGCCCCATGACGCAATATCGGTTCATATCGGCGATATTGCGGACGACCTTATAAGAAAAATCAAGGCCATTGCAAAGGTTTCGCCCAGCAGACTTTTCAGCGTTCCGAGACCATCTACCCCTTTGCAGAAAATTCCCAGGAGGATAGACAGGGCTGCAAACAGGGTTATTGCCATCGGCATCTCCACCGGCGGCCCTAATGCGCTAACATATCTTTTGCCAATGCTTGCTGCTGACATACCGGCAGGGGTGCTTATAGTTCAGCACATGCCTCCTGGTTTTACAGAGGTTTTTGCCACCCGTTTGAATAATATATGCAAGATAGAGGTTAAGGAGGCCAGGGACGGCGATATGGTTGTCCCGGGCAGGGCGATAATAGCGCCTGGGGGAAAACATATAAAGGTGAAGAAGACCAATCTTGGCTCTGTTGTCATAGTGAGCGGCACAGCGCCGGTAAATGGGCACCGGCCTTCAGTAGATGTGCTTTTTAATTCTGTTGCAATAGAATACGGACAGGATGCGGTGGGCGTTCTTATGACAGGGATGGGTGAAGACGGGGCAGAAGGGCTTGGCCAGATAAAGGCTGCGCGTGGCGCAACCATTGCGCAGGACGAGGAAAGCTGCGTTGTTTACGGCATGCCAAAGGTTGCCGTTGAACGTGGCTATGCGGACAGGATAGTGCCGCTAAATGATATGGCAGGCGCTATTACAGAGGCGGTTTCAAAAGAAAGCAGGCAGTATGCGGGAAGCAGCAGGCAATAGTGATAATAAATAGCAATATCTAAACAGTAAACTTAAAATTAAAATAAAGTAGGCTGTGCTTCATCCCGATTTTACTTTTTAATTGTTTATTTAGATATTTCTATTGAGCAGTAGGTAATTTGAAAGGGGATAGAATATATGGAAATGAGAAATAAAGAAGAGACAATTGCCGGCCAGAAATACAGGTTCCTCATAGTGGACGATTCCGTGTTTGCAAGGAAGAACATGTCAAAGGTTGTGGAGATGATAGGAGCCGTTGTTATAGGCGAGGCGACTACGGGCAGAGAGGGCATTGAGCAGTATTTCAAACTGAAGCCTGATCTGGTTATCATGGATGTCTCCATGCCGGAGATGGAAGGCCTGGAAGCGTTGGCAAAGATAAAAGAGAGGGATAAGGATGCAAGGGTTATTATTGTGAGCTCCCTGGGCTATCAGGAACTTGTAAAAAAGGCGTTAAGCCTCGGCGCAAAACATTTCATATCCAAGCCTTTTGACCCTGCAAAGGCGGCAGAGATTATACAATTTGTGCTGAAGGAGATAAAGGGTTGAGGCTTGACTATATAAATCCATTTGTGGAAGCTACCCACAGTGTGCTTGAAGATGTGATCAAGACGGCTGTGCATAAAGGGAAATTATCGCTTAGCGGCAAGCCTGTGGCAAGCAGGGGACTTCTCGTGGTTATGGGGCTGACAGGGGATGTGGAGGGGCAGGTTTTATTTGATATGGAGGCGGAGACTGCCGTAAAGATAGCGTGCATTATGAATGACAAAAAATTTGACTCTGTTCAGCCGATGGTAGTTGACAGCATTGCAGAGCTTGTAAATATAATTACCGGGAAGGCATTGACCATACTGAACGATAAAGGGTTTAATTTCAGGCTTACGCCGCCTATGGTTTTCACAGGCAATGCCGTTATGAGCAGCGGAGTCCGCCTTGAAACCCTCGTTGTGCCGTTTGCAACGGATTATGGCGAGTTTGTTATAAATGTGGCTGTAAGGCCGGCAGGGTAAGAAGGTTTGACAAAAATAAAAAACGGGCTAAACTATCTTATATGAAAAAAGCCGGTTACAATGGAACAGTCCTGGTTGTGGATGATGATGAGAATGTGCGAAGACTCATTCACGCAATCCTGGATAACCATGATTTAAAGGTTATAACGGCAGAGAATGGAGAGCAAGCCCTCTCTCAACTGAGGCAGGGCATTCCTGATATTATACTTCTGGATATAATGATGCCGGGTATGAACGGCATAGAGGTTTTAAAGAAAATAAAAGAGAAAAGCATATCTTCTGTGGTTATCATGATGACAGGATATGCTGATATTGGCATAGCTGTTCAGGCTATGAAATTGGGGGCATCCGAATTTCTTACCAAACCGTTTGACAATCACAAGTTAATCAGCGCGATAGATGATGCAATGGTAAAAAGATTCCGCCTTCAGGAAATAGAGATGATGGTGGATAAGGGAAAGTCTTTATGCGACCTTATGGGCAAGGGGAGCGAAATACAGACAATAATACAGAAGATTAATCAGGTGGCAGACACTGATTTCACGGTTCTTATAGAGGGTGAGACAGGGACAGGCAAGGAGTTGATTGCCAATGCCATACACAAACAGAGTAAAAGACATGATAAGCGGCTTGTGGTTGTTGACTGCGGCGCAATTCCTGATAACCTCATAGAAACCGAACTCTTTGGCCATGAGAAGGGCGCTTTTACGGGCGCGCATCACAGGCACGAGGGCTACTTCTTTCTTGCCAATCACGGTACGCTCTTTTTAGATGAAATCTCCAATCTGTCTCTATCTGCCCAGCGCAAGCTCCTCCGTATCCTTGAAGAACGAAAGATACATCCTGTGGGAAGCGAAAAGTCTGTTGATATAGATGTAAGGGTTATAGCGGCGTCCAATTTAGATCTCGATAAAGAGGCGGCAGGCGGCAGGTTCAGGCTGGACCTTTATCACCGTTTGAAAGAATTTTGCATATCCCTGCCGCCCCTTAGAGAGAGAAGAGACGACATCCTTTTTATCACACAAAGATTTATTAAAGAAACCGGCGCGGAACTAAAGAAAGATGCGCCAAAGCTTTCCGATGAAGCGGCAGAATGTATCCTCAGTTATGAATGGCCCGGGAATGTAAGGGAGCTCAGAAATACTGTCAGACGTGCAACGCTTATGGCAGGCGCTATTATCACATTGGAGCATCTTGATGTTAAATCTGTTTGCTGCCGGGTGAAAAAACACGATATTGGCGCTGATTTGGCTTTTAAGGACGCATCCCATAAGGCCGCGGCCGATACAGAGAAACGGATGATTCAGGAGGCCCTCAAGGCGTCAGACGGAAACAAAAGCAAGGCAGCCAGATTCCTGAACATAGACTACAAAACCCTTTTGAATAAGATTAAGAGTTATGGAATCCATTCCATAACTATGGTTTAACCGCCATACCTTTCCACCTCCAATAAGACATTCCTTAAAAATATCCATTCCCTGTAAATCTCCTGTTTTCACGGTCTGCAGCCATAAATTAGCTTTTTGGCACATGGCTTGCATTACATTAAATGCAAATACAGCAAGCAGCAAGCAATAAACATGGCAGAAGCCGTCACCCTCCCCTTAATCCCCTCCCGTCAAGGGAGGGGAAAAAAGAAATCCCCTCTCCCCTTGCGGGAGAGGGCAAGGGTGAGGGGTATTGTCGGAACAAACAAAGGAGGTAAATTATGTCAAAGGTTCTTCAAATGGTAGGGTTTAATGTTGGCAGGGAGTTTTTTGGAGTGAACATAGGCGCTGTCAAGGAGATAATCAGGGTTCCTGATATAACCCCTGTCCCTGACACGCCTGAGTTTGTCGAAGGCGTCGTAAATTTAAGGGGCAGGATTGTCCCTGTAATAGACATGAGAAGGCGCGTAGGCATTCAGTCTGCTGAGCGGAACAGGGGCAACAGGATTCTCGTATTGGAGCTTGCAGGCAAGATGGTGGGACTTATAGTGGATTCCGCCTCTGACATCATAAAGATTTCCGAAGACGCCATAGAGCCGCCGCCTGATATCGTATCTTCCGTGGGCGCGGAATATGTGACAGGCGTAGGCAAGCTTATGAACGGATTAGTTGTGCTTCTTGACCTTGCAAGATTGTTAAGCGCAGAAGAAATGCGAAAGGTGGAAGGCATACAGAGACAGATTTCACCGGGAAACGAAAAAGGCGATTTGCAGGCAGCATAGTATAAAAAAAGGAGGCACAATATGAAATCTTTAAATTTAAAGACAAAATTGGTTGCGAGTTTCGGTATCTTGACGCTTTTTCTCGGGATGGCTGTATTTGTAGGATATAAAAGCCTGCACGAATTAAAGGGGTTTCTGGAAGAGATGTATGGCGAGCATTATCAAGCATCTGTCGGGGTGGCGACACTTCATGCTAAATTGAACGGCGTAAGAGCCGCCCTTGTGACCATGATGTCTGAAACAGAAAGGGCAAAACAGGACGGGCAGCATAAAATTATCACTGACTTGACAGAGGAGATAGACTCTATTTTTGCCGGCCTTCTCAAGAACGCGTCTTTTAAACAGGATATGATTACGCCTCTTAAAGAGACCAATGCAGTCTGGGTTGCCTTTAAAAATACCAGAGACAATGAAGTCATACCTGCAGTATATGCAGGCAGGGTGCAAGAAGCTAAAAATATTGCTTTAGGCATCCAAAAGGAAAGATATAATAAATTCGTGGCATTAACAGACGAACTTATAGATAAAGAAACCAAAGAGGCAAAAGACCTTACTGAAATGTCAGGAACGAGGTATGAGACCCTTATAATTACATTTTTTGTTATAGGTTTTCTGGCCGTGTCTGCCAGCATATTAATGGCTGCCCTCCTTAGCAGAAGCATTGTTTCGCCGGTAAAGGCCATGGCAGAGGCTGCCCAGCGGATAGCCTCCGGCGATCTGGATGTTGCTATAGAGGTCAAATCAAAAGATGAAGTCGGCATCCTTGCCAATGCCTTCAGAGAGATGATTGCAGGGCTTAGGAATATTGTCGGGCAGGTGAGAGGAGGCTCCGAGCAGGTAGCTGCCGCCTCGTCGCAGATAGCCGCAACTGCCGAACAGTCAAGCAGAAGCACCGAGTCAGCCTCAACCGGAGTAGAAGAGATAACATCCACCATACACGAGATGAGCGCCAACATACAAAATGTTGCTAAAAACATCCAGGGCCAGTCAGCGGCAGTAACCCAGACATCAAGCTCAATAGAAGAACTCATAGCATCCATACAGCAGGTTGCCGACAATGCAAAAAGGCTTGCGGAACTCTCCGGCAAGGCTTCTGAAGCTGTAAATTCAGGAAGGGGCGCGGTTGATAAATCATCAGGCGGCATGAATGAGATAACAAAGGTTATAACGAAATCCGGAGAAACAATACGGATACTTGGAAGCAGGGCTGAAGACATAGGCAAGATAGTGGAAGTCATAGACGATATAGCGGAGCAGACCAATTTATTAGCCCTCAACGCAGCCATAGAAGCAGCAAGGGCAGGGGAGCACGGCATGGGCTTTGCGGTAGTTGCAGATGAAGTAAGAAAATTAGCCGAGAGGTCTGCAAAAAGCACAAAAGAAATAGCCGAACTTATTTACGGCATCCAGAAAGACACCCAGTCAGCGGTTAGCAATGTAGAGCGCAATGTGGGAGTTGTGGAGCAGGCGCTGAAGCTCTCCGGCGAAGTTGTGGGATCGCTTAAGAATATAGAGGCCGCAGTGACAGAGGTGTCAAAATATTCATCTGAGATAAGCGCCGCGACAAGCGAACAGGCAAGCAGCTGCGAACAGATAAGCAAGGCAGTCACAAAACTGAATGAGGTAACGCAGGAGGTAAGCGCATCGGCAGATGAGCAGGCGTCAGGCACCGATCAGGTAGTGAAGGCGGCAGAAAAGCTGAGAGACATGATTCAGCAGAATGCAGGCAGCGTTACGGAGCTTGCAGCGTCTGCTGAAGAGCTTTCAAGGCAATCTGACAGCTTGGCAGAGGTGGCAGGAAGGTTTAGCATGAAGGAAGATACGCCAAGAAAAGAAGAAACAAGAAAAGAAGAAACGGCAAGGCCGAGGTTAAAGGCTGTGAAGGCAGCAATCGGCAAGGTTAAACCGGTTGAAGTTATGGAATTTCAAAAACTGTCAAACTGATTAAAGACCCTTCGACAGGCCTTCGGCGTGAGCTCAGTCGAACGCTCAGGGTGACTTTGTCATGGTGAGCCTGTCGAACCATTAAACCGGCGTATCCAAATTTATAGGGTCCGTCATGTTTATCAAAGAACGCTGCACTCTTTTTATGAGTTTTTCTTCGTCTGCCATAAGGCCTTTGCTTTTTATCTTAAGCAGAAGATAAGGCGCGCCGTCTTTCTCTTCTATCCTGTAGATTATCCTGTGCCATGCTCCGAATATCCGTAATGACATTGCCAGCAGAGCGATAATGCCTGACCACCAGAGCAGCGTAACACCGGGGTCGTAACGGTAGCTTAAGATAGACGCTTCTTTAAATTCCCGCAGGCTGATCCTTTTATCATTTATATACAGCCCGCCATCCTGTTCAAGCTTGCCGAGCTTTTCGGTCTCTGTTTTTCCGTTACCATCTTTTTTTATAAGAGTCGCCTCTGTCCACGGCTTTATCTTTTCCGTTGAGCCGTCTTTTTTAAATAAAGTTCCTGTTTTTATTGTCCCGAATTTAAGCATGCCGTCTATGCCGGGTATAATTAAATCTTTGCCAGTTTCCGTTTCAAACAGGATGGGGTTGTCATCCAACTGTATCTTCAGATTTTGTTTATACGCCGCCTGATAGAAGGTTATGCCTTGATACGAGAGAGGGTCATTTACCTCAATCGTCTTTTCCAAGACGGTTTGTTTTCCTTTTATAACCTTAAGCCTGCTTTTCCAGTCTTTTGGGAAGTAGGATTCGTCTTTCAGTATGTATTTGGGGTCTTTCCAGCCCATGCCAACCGCCAGCCTTGAGAGTTTGTCGGCAGGATAATCTAATTTTGGAAACTGATTATACTCAGTTATGAATTCATCAAGCATAAGTTTAAAATCAAGCCCCTGCGGTTTGCTGCCCCGGCTTTTATTCCATCTGCTTATCGCTGCAGGTTTTATTGCTGCCGCCTCTCCCGGATAAAGCGTGATTTCATCTTCGTATGAAAAGAGATAGGTGAGAAAAAAACCAAAGAAGCAAAGGAAAATAGCCGCATGGTAAATCCATGTAAGCCATCTGTATGACCAGCCTTTTTCCATTATGTTTAGTCCGGGGTCTGCGCATGTTTTTTCTTTGAAGCGCAGCTCCTTTTTAAATATCTCTTGGACGCTTTCTTCAGCGCTTTCCAAATGGGGATTTATATCCAACGGGAATGTGAATGCCGGGGTAAACTGCAAATCCTCTGATACGGTTTTTCTCTGGCTCCAGAGCATGAAAAATCTTTCAATCGCGCAGATTGTCAGATTTATGAATAAAAGGAATGCGATGATTAAAAAGCCGGGGGTGTTAAATATGTTCAGGAGGTCAAAGAAAATAACAAAGGACATCCACCTGCCTAGTGATAAGGTTGCATACTCATCAAACGAGGCGCCTTGCGGGAAGATTGTCCCAAGAATATAAAATCCTACAAGTATTCCAAGAAATACGCAGGAGGTCTTAAGCGAGGCAAATCTCTTGTAGAGCTTGTTTTCCCGGATGCCATGCCAATTGAAAGATTTTATCTTTTTTAGGATAGTCATTGGGTTCAAATCTACAGTATTAGCAGGCTGTGGAAAAACGCCCGTAATGTCATTGCGAGGAGTGAGATTCCTCACCTGTCATTGCGAGGCTGATAAAGTCAGCCGAAGCAATCTCAAGACAGGTTCGGAACAGGCTCCGCAATCTCGAACTCATTGATTTGTTTAACTACGAGATTGCTTCGCTTCGCTCGCAAAGACAGTTAAAAGACTTTTTCAACACCCTGTTAGAGGGTAGAAGTCGTCTCCAGACATCACCCTTCGACAGGCTCAGGGTGACAATGTCATGGTGAGCTTGTCGAACCATCACATCGCATACAAATGCAAACTCGGTATGCCCAGAAGCCTTGCCAGCCAGTTTACGCCGATAAATGTCATAAGCATGCATATAAATCCAAGTATGTTGAATATTGACGCAGGCAGTCTATTCCATTTTGGTATTGACATGGAATGAAGATAAATTGCAAATACTGTCCATGTGATGAGCGACCATGTCTCTTTTGGGTCCCACCCCCAGTATCTGCCCCATGCGTCATTTGCCCATGCAGCCCCTGAAAATATGCCGAATGTAAGCAAAGGAAAGCCAAAAAGGGCAAGCCTGAAAGACTGTCTGTGAAATGTCTCAAGATTGCCTGTATTGAGGCCATATTCCAGTTTCAACCCCTTTTTTACAGAAGGCTTTATCACAAGATAGACTATCTCTATTGAACAGCTTGAAACAAAGACGGCATAAGATAAAAATGCCAGCGCCACATGCCATTCAAACCAATAGCTTTGAAGCGGCGGCGAGAGAGGCTCTACAGCAGGGCTTCTGGCCAGCAGGGCATACAAGCATGCGCCCATGGATAGCGCCGTTACAAGTATCCCCGGCAGGAAGATGTCCTTCCATCGCTTCTCCACATAGAGGTATGTGACAGACGCAGACCATGCAAACCATGACAGGCTTTCATAAAGGGTTTGAAACGGCGCCCTCTGGCCCTCAAATGTCCTTAGAATGAGCAAACCTGCATGGGTGATTACGGCAAGCCAGAGTATGTTTGTGCCCAGCCTTCCAGGTCCGGCCTTTTTGGTAATAAGATGGATGAGATACAATATAAGGCAGATCCCGTAAACAAGGGCTACGAACCAGAAAAGCCTTATTTCAATGGCAAGCAGATAGCCGTCTCTTGATAGTATTGTTTCCAGGTTTGACATGGCAGAGTTTACCCCCACACCAAAATCTTTGGTGTGGGGGTTTAAATAACATAATTTAATTGGATTGACAAGATGATGATTTTATTTTAAGGTTTGTTATATCGTCTGCAAACAAAAGAAAGGATTTGTATGAACAAAATCAGATGCTATTCATGCTCCAGAGAACTTTCCGAAGGCAGCCTGAAATATGTTGTGGAGGTAAAGAGCTTTGCGGACTTTGGCGGCTATCTTGAGGATTATTCTGGCGATGTGGAATCAGGCATGGTGGAACTGCTCAAAGAACTGGAAGATGCAGACCAAAAGACATTGGAAGATGATGTCTATCAGGAGATGGTATTTATACTGTGCAAGGCTTGCCGAGACAAGTTTTACAAAGGCCTGCTTGACACCTCTGCTCCAATTGGCGCG
>JACRNK010000277.1 GCA_016234985.1 Deltaproteobacteria bacterium | reverse complement strand
GCAACTGATGAAAATATCTCCTGCACACGCTGCTTTTTTTCTTCGGCAGGGATTGCTTTATTGCCGAAGTATATGGTCTCTTTCTTTTCCATTCAGCTTTCCTTTTTGGAGGCCTTGTTAAACGACGTCCCCAACCTCACCCCCAGTATCCCTGCAATAACCAATCCAACCCAACTCCTCACGGGCGCGCCCCAGAACACAGGGCCCCCGCCGTCTGTGGTGGCGAGAAATGACGCGCCGATGATAAGGCTGGCGATAATCATTCCGAGTGTAACCCTGTGTCCGAGGGTATCAACCTCCCCGGAAAGTATTTCCAATTTGTGATGCACAAAGCCGATTTTCAATTCTTCGCTGAGTGTCCTATCCAAAATGGAATGAACCTGATACGGCATATCTGCCGCAACCTCAAGAAAACTTCCAACTTTCTCTTTTCCTTTTTCGTAAATCCTTTTTGGCGAAGCCTTTTCCTTTATCATCCATTTATAGATGAGCGGCTTTGCAACCTCCCACATATCCACATCAGGATAAATCTGCCTGCCGACACCTTCCATGATTACCATTGATTTTTGCAGAAGCAGCAGGTTGGGCTGAAGCCTCATCTCAAATCGCCTTGCCGTGCGGATAAGCTTCATAATAAGCCCTGACATATTTATCTGTTCCAACGTGCGTCCGAATACCGGCTCGCAAATATCCCGCAAGGCCTCCTCAAATTCGTAGATATCAACATCTTTTGATACAAGCCCCATTTCCCGATGAATCTGAGCCATGCTGTAATAATCCTGCCTTACAAGATTGAACAACAGGCTGGCAAGGTATTTTCTTAAATCTGCGTCAAGCCGCCCCATTATGCCGAAATCAAGATAGATAATCGTGCCGTCATGCCCGGCAAAAATGTTTCCAGGATGCATATCCGCATGGAAAAAACCAAATTCAAAGACCTGCTTGAAAAATGCCCTTACGCCGTTTTCCGCAATCTTTTTAACATCCAGCCCCCGGGCTTTTATCTTTTCAGCCTCGTCCAGCGGTGTGCCGTAAATGCGCTCCAGCGTAAGCGCCTCAGCGGTTGTATAATCCCAAAAGACCTTTGGTATCTTGACTGTCGGGTCTCCCTCAAACATCTTTGCAAATCTGGCTGCATGTGAGCCCTCCACAGTAAAATCCTGCTCCTTGTGTATAACCCTTGCAAATTCATCAACGACTTCCATTGGCCTGTATCTCTTTGCCTGCGGCACATATTTGTCCAGAAGATAGGCAATGGTATGCATTACAGAGATATCCGATTCTATGATTTTATCTATGCCTGGACGCTTGACCTTTACTGCAACCTCCTGGCCGTCGGGCAGGGTCGCGTAATGCACCTGCGCAATGGATGCGGATGCGCAGGGCGTTTGTTCAAAGGTTTTAAATTTTTCGTAGAGAGGGGCCTTAAGCCCATGTTCAATAACCTCTTTTGCTTTTTCGAAGGGAAATGGAGGAACTGCATCCTGAAGTTTTTTAAACTCCTCAACCCAATCCGGAGGCAAGAGGTCTGCGCGTGTGGATGCGACCTGCCCCAGTTTTATAAATGTCGGGCCAAGCTCTTCCAGCACCAGCCTTATCCTTTCCGGTGTGCTTAATTCCTTCTTTGCCCTTTTGAAAAACAGTATTCTTTCAAAAGCCGAAAGGAACGGAAAGAGCTTCAGCTCCTTTACAAGTCCGCCAAAGCCATACTTGATAAGAATGGCGACTATTCTATGAAGCCTGCGGATGTTTTTATATGTCCTGTTTTGCATAAATAATAGCCTCTCTTAAGCCTTGGGCTGCTGCTGGCTTATGCAGTGGAGCGTGCCGAGGCCGTAAACCAAATCGGAGCAGTTTATCCCAACAATTTTGCGCTCTGGAAATTGCTGTTGGATAATGTCCAATGCCTTGACGTCGTTTTTATGTCCGAAGACCGGAACCAGCACGACCGTATTGCCGATATAAAAATTCGCATAGCTGGCAGGGAGCGCCCCTTCTGCATCACTGACAGCTCCGGGCATGGGCAGTTTTATCACATTCAACCTGTTGCCGTTTTGATCTTTTGCGTGGAGCAGTATTTCATAATTTTCGTGAAGTATCGGGTAATTTATATCATTCCTGTTTTCTTCGTATGCGCAAAGCACGGTTGAGGGATTGACGAATCTCGCGATGTCGTCTATATGTCCATCCGTGTCGTCTCCTTCAATGCCGTTTTTCAGCCAGATGATGTGTGTTACGCCGAGATATTCCCTGAGATATTCTTCTATCCCGGATTTGTTCAAATGGGGGTTTCTGTTTTTATTGAGCAGGCACTGCTCGGTGGTGAGGAGCGTCCCTTTTCCGTTTACATCTATGGAGCCGCCTTCCAGCACAATGCCAGGCGTGAAGCAGGGGATATTCATGCTCCGGTTGATAAATTCCGGGATATGTGTGTCCGGCATCAGGGTTTCGTATTTCCCTCCCCATGCGTTGAATATCCAATGGCTCATGGCAAGGCCGCCGCTTTTTTTGTTCACGAGAAAAATCGGGCCGTAATCCCTGAACCATACATCCGCATAATCATAAATATGAAATGCAATCTCATCGGGATTTGCCCCGCTTTGCTTTAAAATATCCTGCGCCCTTTGCTTCATTGCACTGTCTTTTACCAGAAGGTTTACCTTTTCGCCGGGCCGAAGGGCCTTGATTATTTCGCCGTAAGTCTTTTCCACCTTTTCCACCCTGTGGGGAAAGGTTATAGGGTCGTGCGGCCACGATAGCCATATAGCATCATGCAGCTCCCATTCGGCAGGCATGAAATATCCGAGTTTTTTGGGGGTATTATTCAAGGATAGTTTAAGCATATTGTGCAACAAAATAACATAAGATAGTGGAAAAAAGAAGTTTTTGGTGTTTCAGAAAGGAGTTTTTATGGAGATAATATTGTAAATCCTTCTGATGAAGCTGCTTTGTTGAGTTTCTCATCAAAAGAAGAAAAAGATAACGCAATATCGGTTTGTTTGTCTTTCAAAAGTTTTGCCGCCGACAGATGAACAGCGTCAAAACCTCTTAAACCATATTTGTCAATCAAATCACCGGCCTCAATCTCGCTAAAATCAATTACGGCAAAATCAATCCATTCTTTGAAAAATTTGGCGGTTAAGAGATTATATTCTTTCTTTGATATGTCTCCTTGCCTAAGCCGTCTATTTAACGCAGAGACCATCTCAGGATAGGCTATCCGGCAGGTAGTCAATATCTCGGCCTCTTCCATCCATCTTCTCACTGCATCTGAATGAACTTCTTCAACATACAGTTTAACAAGACTGCTGGTATCAAGATATATAATCATCGCCTTTCTTCCAAAACCGTTTCAGCAACAGGCTTGCCTTTTATCTTGACGCCTTTTACGCCCTCCGGTTTACCGCCAGACCATACTGCCTTGCCGCTGTCTATAAGGGACTTTATTTTATGATACTCCTCAGAAAGAGGCGTAATCAGCGCCACCTCATTGCCGCGGTCTGTTATGATAACCCTTTCGCCATGCTTCACTTTATCCACATACTTGCTTAGTTTTTCTTTAAGCTCTTTTACTCCGACAGAAATCATATATCTATCCTCCACTATAAGATAGTAGTCACTTTATATCATAAAAGTAGTTACAATAACAAGCTTATAATTTTGATAAGTATGAGATGAGCTTGTTTGTTTTACTTTAATCATGATTGCTTGCAAATAGGCTGATAAGTATCCGGCCTCCTGTTATTCAGAAAGCCCCATCCATCCCGGATCATCTTATTCATTCCCAAATCCACTTTCACAACCAGAGCCTCTTCTTTATCGCTGCTTGCCTTTTTTATTACCTTTCCAAATGCGTCTGAGACAAATGAGCTGCCCCAGAATTGAAGCTGTTCTTCCTCTCCAACCCTGTTGATTGCAGCAACATGAATGCCGTTTGCTATGGCATGTCCGCGCTGGACCGTCTCCCACGCATTGTGCCAGTCGCCGTCTTTTGAGGTGTGTCCTTTAATCCAGCCGATGGCTGTGGGATAGAATATTATCTCTGCGCCCATGAGCGTGGCTATCCGCGCGGCCTCTGGCATCCACTGATCATAGCAGATAAGCACAGCTATTGCGGCGAACTTGGTTTTATAAACCTGATAACCGAGGTTTCCGTCTTTAAAATAATTCTTCTCATAGAAGAGCTTATCAAACGGGATATGTATCTTGCGATATGAACCGAGCAGTTCTCCATCCGCGTCTATGACGACGGCAGTATTATAATAGCTGCCATCCTTCGCCTTTTCATACAGCGGCACGATAATCACAATGCCGAGTTCCTTTGCCAATTGCGAAAAGAGGTTTACCGTATTGCCGGGTATGGTTTCCGCAAACCCTGACGCATCAAGCCTTTCGTGCTGAGGAAAATATATCGTGCTGAAAAGCTCCTGAAGGCAGATAATCTGAGCGCCCTGGCCAGCCGCCTTTCTTACAAACTCAACGGTCTTTTGAATATTCTCGGAAATATTTTTTGTCACCGCTGTCTGTATCAGACCTATGGAGACCTCTTTTTTCTCGTTCATAGGAAATACCTCACGACCTCTTCTCCAGCTCCGCAATCCTTTTTTCCAGCGCATCCACCTTTTCGCGCGCCACCTGCGCCATCTTTTCTATTATCTCAATATCATCCTTAGTAGCAACCTTAAACTTTTCCAAAAGCCTTTCTATGACTTCCTGTATTTCCTTGTCAACTTTTTCTTTGCCGGCCTTTGCCGTTGCGATAAGCTCTCTCACCGCCTTTGTGCCTTCTTCCACCAATTTATTCTCCATTGCCTCCTTTGGCGGAAGCCCGGCCTCCTGCGCCTCCTTTGACTCTTTCCCCTCGCTCGCCAGTTCGCGCAAAGTGTCTTTCACCTTTTTCTCCAAGCCAATTCCAATTAAGATGGCCTTGTCAAGTATGTCGGTCATGGTGTCCTCCTTCAAATTCATATTATTGATGGAACCAATACTGTGGATTGCATATACTCCTTCCCCGCCTTGCCGAAATACCACCCATTGCAAAATCCCTGCGGGCTTGTCTCTTTAAGCATGGCAAGCCCTTCTTCAGGCCCTATTGTGCCGTCAAGCCGTTTTTTAAACACATCAACTATTTTTTTCGTATGCCGATACTGTGGAGAGATTCGCAAGGCATGGACGCCGATGGTTTGTAAATCTTCTATCACCTCCACAAGCGTATATGTCAGCGCGCTTAGCACGGATGTGCCGTTGATAGTAAAGGTCGGTTCCCCGTCAATTGTCTTTAATAACATTCCGTCAGGATGTTGCTTGCAGTGATATTGACAGTTTGATTTATTGAGCCCGTAAGCCCTTGATGTGTAGCATCTCCATGAAAATGCCAGTGGAGCCTTGCCATGGGCAAAGACCTCTGTGTCAATACCTGTATTCTGAATGCAGTAGCTTACAGAATCTCTTGAAAGCTCCACAGGAAAGACAACTCGCTCTACACCAAGCCCTTGCAAGAACTGGATTGAAGGCACATTGTAAGTTGTAATGTGAGGGCCAGCGATAATATCGTGAGTCGTGAGTCGTGAGTTGTGAGTGGTCAATATATTAAAAACACTCATGTCATTGGCTTCTATCGGAAATGGAAGGGCTGCCATATCCCGCGCCAACTGTAATTCTTCTTCATTGCTTATCACGGCAAGGCTTGAAATAGCCACCTCTTTGCCGGCCCTCTCCAGTTTTTTGCCAATTTCTTCAATCTCTTTAACAGAAAGTCCCTTCTTCTTAACGCACACCACCTCGCCGAGATATACCCTGTCCACAGGCATATCTGCTGCTTCGTCATAAAATCTTAAAAGCTCTTCCTTTTTCCAGTCAAAGAGGACCGGGCCAAGCGTTAGTTTCATGTTTAAACCTTACCCCTAACCCTAACCCTCTCCCACAACCCCCTGAATCCCCCTTTGTTAAGGGGGATAAGGGAGGGGATTGAGGGGAGGGTGAGCAATGTCAATTAAATTGTTTCCTATCGGAGCATCTTAAAAACTTTTCTGACCTCTTGTTTTACCGTATCTATGTCTTTTATATTCTCTATCACAAAATCAGCAAACCTTCTTTTTTCCTGTAAAGGCATCTGACTTGAAATACGTTGTTTGGCTTCATCCATGGTAAAATCGTCTCTTTCCATCAATCGCTCAATCTGCGCCTTTTCATCCGCATACACCACAATCACCTTATCCATTTTTTTGTACAATCCTGCCTCTATTAAAAGCGCCGCATCAATTATGATTATAGCCTTTGGGTTCTTATCTTGTATAGCTAAAATTCTTTTATCTATCTCATCCAGTATCCTTGGATGGGTTATCTGCTCAAGCCTGTTTCTGAGTTCCGGATTAGAAAAGACGATGCCGCCGAGCGCCTTGCGGTTTATGGTTTTGTCGGGATTAAGAATGCCTTCTCCGAATTCTTGAATAATATCCTTGTATGCAGGAAGTCCTGGCTTGACTACTTCCCGCGCTATCTCATCGGCGTCAATGAGATATGCGCCGAGCTGTTTTAATTCTTTAGCCGCAAGGCTTTTCCCCGATGCTATGCCGCCTGTAAGACCTATCAGCATGTCACCTCTCGGAGCATAATAAAATTCAACTGCCTGCCTGTTTTCTTGTTATCCGCTCTGTAAGAGAAGAACAGATCGTTTCTGCAGGATGTGCAAAAATCTTCTACGGAAATATTTTTTTCCAAGATGCCGCTGTTTACCATCTGGCTTAAATTCGCCTTTTTTAAATCAAGCCGCCAGCCAGAACCCCCCCTGCCCCCCTTTGCTAAATCCCCCTTTGATTCCCCCTTTGAAAAAGGGGGATACAGGGGGATTATAAATTCCTTGCCTCCGAACTCTTTTGCAACTACCTCATCAACCTTATAACAGCACTGGCCGATGGATGGTCCGATTGCGGCCAGAATTGTCTTTTTGTCAGAGCCAAACTGTTTTACCATAGTAGCTATTGCCTTTTGAACAACAGTTTTTACTGTTCCCTTCCACCCTGCATGAACTGCCCCGACAACCTTTTTAACAGGGTCAGCCAGCATAATGGGGACACAGTCCGCTGTCAAAATCCCGATTGCAACGCCGCATTGATTGGTTATTACAGCGTCTGCCGAGGTTTTTGAAATGCCTGATATGTCTTTTACGTCTTTGTCAATTACAAGCGCATCGTTTCCGTGAACCTGATTTATTGTTACAAGTCTTTTGACATCAAAACCAAAGAGTTTCCCGACAGCAGCCTTGTTATGCTCTATATTTGCAATATCATCTCCATCCCGCATATCAAAATTTAAGGATGAAAACGGCGGTTTGCTCATGCCTCCGATTCTGGACAAAAAACCGTGGCTTATAAAATCAACGGATTCCAATATGGAGGATG
>JACRNK010000266.1 GCA_016234985.1 Deltaproteobacteria bacterium | reverse complement strand
CAGGAACTTCGTTCCGCCGGAAACACCATCGTGATTATAGAGCATAATCTGGATGTGTTGAAGACCGCGGACTACCTCATCGACCTTGGGCCTGAAGGCGGAGACGAAGGCGGCACAATCATCGCTGCAGGAACGCCGGAGGAAGTGGCGGAGATGGAGAACTCTTATACCGGACAGTTTTTGAAGCGGGTTTTAAATAAAGAATCAGGAGTCAGAGGTAAGAAGCCAGAAGTCAGAAAATTCCATTCTGCGTTCTGAATTCTGCTTCCTATATTCTCAATCCTATGCTCTACAAATCAAGGACAGCCTTCCGGGCGACCATAATAGGGCTTGCCGGAAATATCTTCCTGTTTACCATAAAAATTATTGCAGGAATTTTTTCAGGAAGCCTTGCCCTCATATCAGACGCGATAAATTCCCTTACCGACATCTTTGCATCCATAGCCATATTTATATGTGTGCGGGTTTCCGACAAAGAGGCTGACGAAGGTCATCCTTTCGGCCATCACAGGGCAGAGCCCATAGCAGGGCTTATTGTCGCAATACTTGCCGCCATACTCGGATTTGAGGTTATAAGGATTTCCGTAGAAAGGTTAATCTCCGGCGAGAAAATATCCATCGGTTTTTTACCTTTAATAGCGCCGGTAATCACTGTGCTGACAAAAGCAGGGATGGCATGGCACCTTAAAAGGGTTGGCGATTCTGTAAACAGCCCCGCCATAAAGGCCAGCGCCTTTGATTCATTAAACGATGTCTATGTATCCATTGCGGCATTTATCGGGATTTTAGGGGCAAGACAGGGGTATTATTTAATGGACCCCATAGCCGGTTTTTTAATAAGCCTCTGGATTATATATACAGGCTACAGGATTGGCGTTGAAAATGTTGACTATCTCATGGGTAAATCCCCGGACCGTGAATTTATTAAGCTGATAGAAGATGCTGCAAAGGGGACGGCAGGGGTAAAATCTCTGAATAAAATCAGGGCGCATTATGTGGGAAATTTTATCCATGTGGAGATGCACATAGCAGTGGATAAAAGCCTCTCTACCTTCGATTCTCATGCAATAGGAGAAGATGTTGAAACAAGGATAGAAAAATTTGACGCCATTGAAAAGGCCTTTGTGCATATAGACCCGGTATGAAGGCAGTAAACAGTGAGCAGTGAACAGTGAATAGTGAAAACAAAAATATTTATTACACATCATTTTCCACGCCTATCGGCAGGATATATCTGGCAGCCACGGAAAAAGGTGTTTGCCGGATATCGTGGGGATATAGAATTGAAAAAGATTTTGTAAAAGAACTCAAAAGTAGTAGGGTGGGCTGTGCCCACCGGCCTGTTAAAGACATCTCTCATTTTAGAGCCATTAAAAATGATATTTTAAAATATTTCTCCGGTGAGTTGGTTTCATTTAAAGAATATTGTTTATTTTTTGAAGGCACGGATTTCCAGAAAAGGGTCTGGAATATTTTGTCAGGCATTCCTTATGGCAAGGTTTTGACCTATAAACAAGTTGCAGAAAAAATCGGCAAGCCAAATGCCTCCAGGGCAGTTGGCGGGGCATGCGGCGCAAATGAGTTGCCCATTATCATACCCTGCCACAGGGTAATAGCAACGAGCGGCGGTCTTGGCGGGTTTAGCGGCGGGCTTCAGCTGAAAAGGTTTTTGTTGAGGTTAGAGGGGGTTGTGTGTTAGATTGGCCAAATCTTATGAAAAAAATCAGGCATTTCCCCTCATTAGATGATTTTATAGATAGAGCCAAAAAAGGCAATCTTATCCCTGTATTCAGGGAGATTATGGCTGATATGGAAACGCCTGTATCCGCCTTTAAAAGCATAGATAAAGGGGGCTCTGCATTTTTACTTGAAAGCATAGAAGGCGGCGAAAAGTGGGGCAGATACAGTCTGCTCGGCGTTGAGCCTAAAGTAACCTTTAAGAGCAAGGGCGACGATATAGAGATTATTGCGAATGGCAAAAAGAGCAAGACAAAGGGCGACCCCGTCTCTGTTTTAAGGGAAACCCTTTCCCGATATAAGCCGGTAATAACAGACGAGCTGCCCCGATTTTACGGCGGCGCTGTAGGTTATATAGGCTATGATATGGTGAGGTTTTTTGAAGACCTTCCCGATAAGGCAGCATCTGATATTGATATATATGACGCATTTTTTGTGATTACTGAAACGCTCCTGATTTTTGATAATCTTGAGCATAAGATAAAGATTGTTGCCAATGCCGTTATTGAGGAGGGAGATAACCCTGCCGATGTTTATAAAAGGGCAACCAAAAAGATAGATGCGCTGGTGAACAGGCTAAAGAGCGGAGTCAGGAGTCAGGAGTCGGAAGTCAGAGAGTCAAAAAGTCAAAAAGCCGGAAAAGTGGTTTCTAATTTTTCTCAGGAAAAATTTGTAGAAGGAGTGCTTAAGGCAAAGGAATATATTCAGGCAGGGGATGTTATTCAGGTAGTTTTATCCCAGAGGTTTGAGACACGGCTTGATGTAGAGCCGTTCAATATTTACAGGGCGCTTCGGGTTATCAATCCATCGCCATATATGTTTTATTTGAGATTGGACGGCATTGAGCTTATCGGTTCCTCGCCGGAGATACTCGTAAGGGTGGAGGGGAGGGACATTGATGTCCGGCCTATTGCCGGCACAAGGCCGCGCGGCAAGGATGATACTGAAGATAAAAGGCTGGAGCAAGAGCTTCTTAAAGACCCAAAGGAGATTGCAGAGCATATAATGCTTGTTGATTTGGGGAGAAACGATGTCGGAAGGGTGGCGGAAACAGGGAGCGTTTCTGTAAATGAACTTATGGTAGTTGAGAAATATTCGCATGTCATGCACATTGTTTCCAATGTCCGAGGTCAATTGAGAAAAAATAAAGATAGCTTTGACGCCCTGCGCGCATGTTTTCCTGCCGGCACTTTAACCGGCGCGCCAAAGGTCAGGGCAATGGAGATTATTGAAGAAATAGAACCTTGCAAGCGCGGAGCATACGGCGGCTCAGTAGGCTATTTTGGTTTTTCAGGAAATATGGACATGGCCATTACCATAAGGACTTTAGTTGTGAAGGATGGTAAAATATATATTCAGGCAGGGGCAGGGATTGTGGCTGATTCAGCGCCTGAAAAGGAATATCTGGAGACCATAAATAAGGCGAAGGCAATGTTGAAGGCTGTGGAGATGGCAAGGGAAGGGTTGGAATAATGTTACTGATAATTGACAACTACGACTCCTTTACCTACAACCTTGTCCAGTATTTTGGCGAGCTGGGCGAGGATGTGAGGGTCTATCGTAACGATAAAATTACGGTAAAGGAGATAGAGCGTCTCAAGCCGGATAGGATTGTAATATCTCCGGGCCCATGCGACCCTGAAAAGGCAGGCGTGTCTGTTGAAGTTATAAAGAAATTTGCAGGAAAGATTCCTCTGCTTGGCGTTTGCCTCGGACACCAGTCTATTGGCTATGCTTTTGGCGCGAAGATCGTGAGAGCGGATAGGCTTATGCACGGAAAGACATCGCCAATCTATCACGACGGCAAGACCATATTCAAAGGCATTAAAAACCCATTTGAGGCAACACGCTATCACTCGCTTTTGATAAAAAAAGATACCCTTCCGGATTGTCTTGAGATAAGCGCATGGACAAAGGAAGGTGAGATAATGGGCGTAAGGTATAAGAACAGAGGTCAGAAAAGAATTATTCTGGAAGGCGTCCAGTTTCATCCTGAGTCGATACTTACAAAGGCAGGGAAGGATATATTGAGGAACTTTTTGGAGTTGGCAAAAAAGAAGAAGAAATGAATACTGAAATATCGCTAAAAAGCAGAAGCATCCTGTGGGTTGCGCCCACCAAAAGTATTAGCTTTTCGCACTAAGTGCGCAGTGACAAACAGGGATTTTATGCAGGATTATGAAAAATATCTAAATGTATCTGAAAGACAGGGGGTAAACGCCTTTGTTAAAAAGGTAAAGAAGGTTGCTTGGAAAGGTAGTGTGATAAAACAAATCAGGAGGTAAATATGCAGGCGTTTAAGTATCATTCTGTGGTTAAAGAAAATGGAATTGTAGAAATACCAAAAATACCTTTAAGAAAAGGACAAAAGGTTGAAGTTATAATTTTTCCTGAAGATGAAGAAGGAATTAATCTTATGGAGGCATCAGAAAGCAGTTTGAAATTTTGGGATAATCCTGTAGACAACGAGGTTTGGAATAATGCATAGCCAGAGAGATATTGTTCTTATCCCTATACCATATACTGATTTAAGCAGCCATAAGAAAAGACCTGTTGTTATAGTCTCAAGCAATCAGTATAACAGCATGTTTGAAGATGTTATCGTCGTTGCCATTACCTCAAATCTTGAACAGGTAAAGTTTTCAATACCCATTGATAATGGCAGTCTTGAGGAAGGCAGTCTAAAGGTAGCAAGCCTTATCCGCCCTGATAAGATATATACTCTTAACAAAAGTATCATTATCAAAAAGTTTGGCAAGGTTTCTAATAAAGTCTTTGGACAGATAAAAGAATCTATTGGCATGATAATTGACTGATTAATGGGCAGGGCGATTTTTGCTGAGAAAGGAAAAATAAAACATGATTAAAGAAGCCATTTCTAAAGTTGTTAAAAATCAGGATTTAACCGAATCAGAGATGATAGGGGTGATGAATGAGATTATGACAGGCGCGGCAAGTCCAGGCCAGATTGGGGCATTTATAACTGCCTTGAGAATAAAAGGCGAGACCGTTGATGAAATCACAGGCGCGGCAAGGGTGCTGCGGGAAAGGGCCACAAAAATAGATGTCAAAGGCAAAAAGGTGGTTGACACCTGCGGCACAGGCGGCGACGAATCAATGACATTCAATATCTCAACTGCTGCCGCATTTGTTGCGGCAGGCGCTGGATTGACTGTTGCAAAGCACGGCAACAGGTCTGTATCCAGCAGGAGCGGAAGCGCTGATGTGCTCAAGGCTTTGGGTGTAAATATTGAGGCGAACGCTGCAAAGGTTGAGGAGTGTCTGAATACAATCGGCATCGGGTTT
>JACRNK010000265.1 GCA_016234985.1 Deltaproteobacteria bacterium | reverse complement strand
CTGCAATACCCATAGGTTATGGCGACGGCTACTCACGCGCCCTTTCCAATAAAGGCGAGGTTCTAATAAGAGGGCAGAGGGCAAAGGTGGCAGGAGTTGTATGCATGGATATTACAATGTTAGATGTTACGCACATAAAAGATGTAAGCGAAGGCGATGAAGTAGTTCTCATAGGAAAGCAGGGCAATGATGAAATTACTGCAGATGAGGTTGCAGAAAGGGCAGGCACCATCTCCTATGAAATACTCTGCGGCATAACAAGCAGGGTTCCAAGGGTTTATGTATAAAATAGAGGCTATGGGTAATGGGCTATATGTGATAGGTTACATATGACATAATGTGAAGATTCAATTATAAATTATAAACAGTAAATGAAAAAGTAAACCCGCAACCCGCAATAGATTTTACTTTTTAATTTATAATTTATTGTTTATTATTTAATCCTTAAAACCTTTTTCCCTCTTAGCCTTTTTCTAACGATTATGAGAGACTTCTTTGAAAGATTAGGTAAATGGGCGGGAATGATAGTAACCTCTGCAGGCGGCATGGCCCTTATGCTGTTCCAATCTGTTATGTGGATGTTTATTCCGCCGTTAAAATTAAGGAATATCTTTAAACAGATGGAGTTTGTCGGCGTAAAGAGTTTATTTGTGGTTATACTTACAGGCGTATTTACCGGCGCTGTTCTGGCCCTGCAGAGTTATAGCGCCTTAAAGAGATTCGGGGCAGAAAGCCTTGTAGGCCCCACAGTCGCGCTGAGCATGGCGAGGGAGCTCGGGCCTGTTTTAACAGGCCTTATGGTTACAGGCAGGGCAGGCTCTGCAATGGCCACAGAACTTGGCACAATGAGGGTTACGGAACAGATAGACGCCCTTTACACAATGGCTGTAAACCCCATAAAATATCTGGTTTCTCCAAGAGTTCTGGCAGGGGTGCTTATGATGCCTGTGCTTGCCGTTGTCACCGATTTTGTCGGAGTGCTTGGGGGTTATTTTGTGGGCGTTAAGATGCTTGGCATCAATTCCGGCGTTTACATAGGCAGGACGATGGATTTCGTAAAACCGCAGGATATCTTTGACGGTCTTATAAAGGCCTCTGTCTTCGGCCTTATACTATCCCTTGTCGCATGCTATCATGGGTTTAATACTATCGGCGGCGCAGCAGGCGTCGGCGAATCAGCCACAAAATCCGTGGTGCTGGGAAGCGTCATGATACTGATATCCGACTATTTCCTTACATCGGTGATGTTTTGAGATGATAAAGATAATTGACCTGAAAAAATCCTTTAACAGTAAAAAGGTTCTTGACGGCGCGAATCTGGAAATAGAAAAAGGGAAGATAACGGTTATCATCGGAAGGAGCGGCGAGGGGAAAAGCGTTCTGATAAAGCATATAATAGGTCTCTTAAAACCCGATTCCGGAGAGATACTCCTTGACGGCCAGGATATTACCAAGATGACGGAAAGGGAATTGAACGAGGTGCACAGGAGATTCGGCATGCTTTTCCAGGGCGCGGCGCTTTTTGATTCCATGACAGTTGGAGAAAATGTGGCTTTTCCGTTAAGAGAGCATACCGAGATGCCGGAAATTGATTTAAAAAATGTAATCAAGGAAAAACTCAGGTTGGTGGGGCTCAAGAATGTTGAGGATATGATGCCTGCGGATTTAAGCGGCGGCATGAAAAAAAGGGTCGGTCTTGCAAGGGCTATTGCAATGGATCCCGAGATAGTGCTTTTTGACGAGCCCACAACAGGCCTTGACCCTGTCATGTCCGACAATGTTGCAACCCTTATATTAGACACCCAGAGGAACTTAAAGACAACCTATATAGTCATAACGCATGACATACCGCTCACATATAAGATAGCGGATAAAATCGCCATGCTGCACGAGGGAAGGATTGTGGAGCAGGGCGATGTTGGTTATATGAAAGGCTGCCCAAATCCGATATTAAGGCAGTTTCTGGAAGGCAGGGCAGAAGGCCCGATAAAGGTAATCTGACATGTTAAAACTTTCTCCAGAGGCAAAGGTAGGCATATTTGTTCTTATCGGCATAATACTCCTTGTCTATATGTCGCTTAGAGTTGGCGGTATGCAGTTCGGAAGGGAGGAAGGCTACGAGATATTCATAAAATTTGATTCTGCATCAGGTCTTGACAAAGACGCCTCTGTCCGGGTAGCAGGCGTGGAGATAGGCAGGGTCAAGGATATTTTGCTGCAAAACAACAAGGCCAAGGTGGTGTTGAGGATACATCCCGATGTAAAGATAGGAAAGGATTTTACCGCTGTATTGAAGACAAAAGGGCTTCTGGG
>JACRNK010000259.1 GCA_016234985.1 Deltaproteobacteria bacterium | reverse complement strand
AGGCGCATGGACAAAGGCCTTCTTATTACAAACATACTTGGCGCGCATACTGCAAATCCCATAACAGGCGATTTTTCATTCGGCGCCGCCGGTTTGTGGATAGAGGGCGGCAAGGTCAGCTATCCTGTGAGAGGAGCCGCTATATCAGGGAATATGCTTGAGCTGTTTTCAAAAGTGGAAGTTGTAGGCAGCGATATGCGGTTTTTAGGCAGTATTGGCGCGCCGAGCCTGCTGATAGGCGAGATGGAAGTAAGCGGGGCTGACTGAATATGGACGATAAGATAGAAAGCATTATTTCTAACGCAAGGATATTCGGATCCTTAGCCGGCAAGGATATAAAGACCTTGGCCAAGATGGGCGAGAGGAGACAGTGGCTCAAGGGGAGTCAGATTATAAGCGAAGGGGAGGAAGGCGACGCCCTCTATCTCATACTTTCCGGCAAGGTAAAGGTGGTTTTGTACGGAGAAGAGGGGAAAGAGATTGTATTGTCAATTATGAAAGAGGGCGATGTATTTGGAGAAATGGCCCTTTTTGACGGAGAACCGCGGTCTGCAAACGTTGAAGTGATAGAGGATGCAGAGTGCTTTATAATTCATGGCGACGACCTTCTGAACTATATTAAGATACACCCTGCGGTAGCGCTTAATTTTTTGGCGCATCTTTCAAAGCGGCTTCGTGAGGCGGATAAAAAGATAGGGGGGCTGGCCCTTCTGGATGTATGCGGAAGAATCGCCCATACCCTTTTAAGCATTGCAAATGCAGGTAGCAACATGCAGGGGACCGGGGTTATATCTATTGAAAGGTTGACCCACGAGGATATAGCTGCTATGATAGGCTCATCCAGAGAGGTGGTCAGCAGGGCATTAAAAAAGATGGCTAATGAGGGATACATTAAAATAGAAAAAAAGAGGTTTGTATTGCACATATAAGTATGGTGTGACTTATGTTACAGACCGTTAATCTTCATAGATGATAGGGTAAAGCCAAGCTTTAAGAGGAAACATGTTTGCCGCTTGGATAACAGGATAAAAACCTTGACAAATTTAACCCTATATGGTATTGACAAGCTGATTTTTTAGAGAAAGGAGGATTGAAAATTGAAGAAAAAAAGATTCTTTACCGTTTTTATTGTTCCCCAGGATCCTTCTCACATAAGAAAGTTTAAACTTCCTCTCAATGTGTTGAAAACCATAGCCGTTGCAGCAAGCATCTCCTTTGCCGGGTTTTCGTTCATACTTTTTGACTATACCAAAGTGAAACTTAAAACCCACGAACTTAACATGCTGAGGAAGGAAAATGCTGAACAGAAAATCCAATTGCAGGCATTTGCAAGCAAAATGACTGATGTAGAGTTTCAAATGGCCAAACTGAAGCAGTTTGACAAGAAACTAAGGATTATTACAAATATGGAGGTGCCTGCCGGCTCTAACCAGATGCTTGGCATCGGAGGGCCGTCGCCTGAAGATGATATGGCTACATTGGGCGGCGCCAAAGAGGGGCTGATAAAGCAGATGCATTCAGACCTCGATCAGTTAAAAACAGAGGCTGTGACGCAGGAAAAGAGCTTTACAGAGCTTCATGAATACCTCTTCAAGCAGACATCCCTTTTTGCCTCTACCCCTGCAATATGGCCTGCAAGGGGATGGCGTACATCTACCTTCGGCTACCGCATATCTCCATTTACGGGTTTAAAACAGATGCATGAAGGCCTTGATATTGCAAACGCTGTGGGCACGCCTGTGTTTGCGCCGGCAGACGGCATTGTGAGCAAGGCTGACAGGGAAAACGGTCTCGGCAAAGCGATTTATATAAATCACGGCTACGGCATCGTCACCAAATACGGCCATCTTTCCGAGATATATGTGCATGTCGGCAAACGGGTGAAGAGGGGAGCAAAGATAGGCGCTATCGGCAATACGGGCATGAGCACCGGGCCGCATCTGCATTACGAGGTATTGGTGAATGGTGTTAATGTCAATCCTGACAAATATATTTTAAACTAAATAATCGCTTTTTTTCTTAAACAAAACCCTGTCAAGGTCATGCGGCAGTGTTTTGTATTTTTAGCCTGCTTGACTTTTATCTTTCAATTAAGTTATTTTGCTGTATAATAGTTGGAATATTCGGCAGTGATTTCATCATCAGGGAAGATGTAGCGGCGGTTGCGCTCCATTATGGAAAAGGCCAGATATATTGCGTTAGAGGGACCTATCGGAGTTGGAAAGACCAGTCTTACGCAGCTTTTAGCAGAAGAATTTAAGGGTAGTTTGCTGTTGGAAGAGGTTGACGACAACCCTTTTCTTGGCAGTTTTTATAAAGACAGGCAAAAATATGCGTTTCAGACCCAGCTCTTTTTT
>JACRNK010000258.1 GCA_016234985.1 Deltaproteobacteria bacterium | reverse complement strand
GGACAGGATAGGGCTTCTCTATTCCATCACCACCGCGCTTTCAAAACTCGGTCTCTACATCCACATCGCAAAAATCGCCACCAAAGGCGAGACCGCGGCAGATATATTTTATGTGAAGGACATCTTCGGCCAGAAGATATACTACAAGGAAAGGCTTAAAGAGATACGGAAGGCGATATTTGAGGCGCTGGGGGAAGAGGCGCCGAGAGAGGATGTGGAGTAAACTGTAGGGCAGGTTTGAAACCTGCCATACGTGATTTCAGATTGCCCGTTGAGTCAAAATATAGTAAAGTGGTTTTTTAACCATTTGCAGACAAAGAATTTGAAAGGAGATACTGTTTTTAACAGAATTATTGGTATAGTCATGGCATCTCGCAACGAGGTAAAAATTATGGAAGAAAAGGACTTGGCAATTATTGCGGAATTTAAAAGACGAATCCCTGATGATATCCTGAACCATGTAAAGAGGCTTATACTTTTCGGCTCCAGGGCGAGAGGGAAGGCGTCTGAAGATTCGGACATGGACATCGTTGCATTGGTAGATGAAAAAAGTTCTGCAATAGAAAACAGACTGAGTGATATTGTTTACAGCGTAATGTGGGATTTTAATTTTAAGCCGATAATCTCGCTGAAAGTCTTTTCCGAGTCACGGTTTAAAACCGCCGTAGAAAGGGGATTCTCCTTTTACAAAAATGTAGAGAGAGAGGGGATAGTCCTGTGACCGATGAAGCGAAAAAGTATATGGAAAAGGCGGAACATGCCCTGAAAGTGGCAGAGGAGCTTATGCGAGACGGCTACGCGCCTGATGCCGCCAGCAAGATATATTACGCAATGTTTTATGCGGCGCAGGCTTTATTAAAGTCCGAAGGTATTGATGTTGTGAAACATTCTGCTGTTGAATCAGCCTTCGGCTATTACTTTGCAAAGCCGGGGAGGATTGACCCGAAATATCACAAGATGCTGATCAATGCCAGAGAGGTCAGAGAAATTGCTGATTACGATATTGAAGAAGAAATAGTTGAACCGGTTGCATCTCTGAAGATAGAGGAAGGGAAAGCTTTTTTGTCGGAAATTAAGAGAGCGCTTGGGCTTTAAAATCATGACTGCAAAGAGGACTTTACCTTGCCAAATTTTATCTTCTGCATACACAACCATCAGCCTGTTGGCAATTTTGACCATGTGATTGAGGAGAGTTATGAGAACGCATATCTCCCCTTTCTCAAGGCTGTCAGGGAATATCCGTCCGTAAAGCTTTCCTTTCACATCACAGGCTATCTTCTCGATTGGCTCCTGGAAAATCACCGCCCATATATTGATATGCTCCGAGAGATGGTGAAGAAGGGGCAGGTAGAGATAATGGGCGGCGGTTATTACGAGCCTATACTGGCCGTAATACCGCCGCAGGACAGGGTCGGCCAGATACGGATGATGTCGGATAAGCTTGAAAAGATTTTCGGAAAAAGGCCGCGGGGCATGTGGCTTGCAGAGAGGATATGGGAGCCGCAGCTTCCACGTTATCTCAAAGAGGCGGGCATGGAATATGTGGTGGTGGACGATTATCACTTTGTAAAGGCGGGGATGAAAAAAGAGGAACTTGCCGGTTATTATATAACAGAAGATATGGGAAGCGCTTTGAGGGTATTTCCCGGAAGCGAACGGCTCCGGTATATCATCCCGTTTCAACAGGTAGAGAAATTTGTGGAAAATGTCCGGTGGGTTGAAACGCTCGGAACAAACCCGGCGGCAATCTTTGCTGATGACGGCGAAAAATTTGGCACATGGCCTGGCACGCACCAGTGGGTTTATAAAGAGGGATGGCTTGAAAAATTTCTTGAAGCCATTACGGAAAATTCGGAACTGATAAAGCCGGCAACATTTTCCGAGTATATGGATAACAACGAACCCATTGGCAGGGTCTATCTGCCGACCACATCCTACATGGAGATGGGGGAATGGGCGCTGCCTGCCGAGGCATCGGAGACATATACTAATCTGGTGAATGAGGTAAAGACATGGCCGGACGGGGAGCGGGTCAGGAGATTCCTGCAGGGCGGATTCTGGAGGAATTTCTTTGCCAAATATCCTGAGGCAAATTGGATGCACAAAAGGATGCTTTATGTCAGTGAACAGTTAGCAGTTAGCAGTAAGCAGTTAACGGCTCACAGCTCACAGCTTACAGCTCACCACTTATTATATCAGGCTCAGTGCAACGATGCTTACTGGCACGGTGTATTTGGTGGATTATATCTGCCGCATCTGCGAAGAAGTGTTTACGAGAATTTGATTAAGGCGGAAAACCTTTTGGAAATAGTAAGCGGTAAGCAGAAAGCAGTAAGCAGTAACAGCTCACAGCTCACAGCTCACAGCTCACTTACTCAAGAGGCTGACTTCGATGCCGATACCTTTAATGAGATTCTTGTCAGAACACCTTCCATCAATCTCTTTTTGAGTCCGCATAACGGCGGTTCTATCGTGGAGATGGATTTTCGGCCAAAGGCTGTCAATCTTTCCAACACCCTTTCACGATGGGAAGAGGGGTATCATCACAAGGTAAGAACGCAGTCGGAGAAGGCTGGCTCCGGCGAGGCAAAGAGCATCCATGATTTGACAGCGTCAAAGGAAGAAGGTCTTGAAAAGTATCTCTTCTTTGACAGGCAACAGAAGGTATCGCTGGTTGAGCATTTTTTAAAAAAGGAAGAGACATTGGACAGCTTTAAAAAAAATGCGCATGAGGAAATTGGAGATTTCTTTAACAAACCGTATGAAAATAATAAGGGTCAAGGGTCAAGGGTCAAGGGTCAGGTTGTTTTTAGCAGAGATGGCAAGGTAAAAGACCAATCGGTTTTAGTGGAGAAGAAAATAACCGTCAAAGATAATGAGATAGATGTAAAATATCGTGTGGCCGGTAGGGGTGAACGGCCGTTTGCCCCTACAACAAATACAGATCAACTTCTCAAATTCGGCATTGAATTTAATCTCATTTTGCCGTGCTGCGATGGGTCTGAAGGTTTTTACGATGTCAGAGCAAAGGATATTGGAGATAAAGGGCTTGAAAGCACAGGAGAGATTGCCGCTATCAGGCAAATAGGTTTAGTGGATAAATGGACAAATATGAGAGTGGATTTTAGTTTTGATAAGGAAGTTTCTCTCTGGAGATTTCCAATAGAGACTGTTTCCATCTCCGAGGCAGGGTTTGAAAGGATTTTTCAGGGGTCGTGCCTCTTCTTTTTCTGGGACATTGCTCTGGATACGGTTTTTGAAACACAATTTACAATTAAGGTGGAGTCAATTTAAATGCCCAAAAAACTATCCTCTAATCTCATAAAAAAAATCAAACCCATCAAACTCCTCATCCTTGATGTGGACGGCGTTATGACAAACGGTAAAATCATCTACGCTGATGACGGCAAAGAGACCAAGCTATTTGACGTCAAGGATGGACACGGCATAAAGCTCCTGATGAGGGCAGGGATAGATGTTGCTATTATTACAGCAAGAGAGTCACGGGTTGTGCTGCACAGGGCAAAAAACCTCGGAATAGAAATGGTGTATCAGAAAGCAATGGATAAGGTGGCGGCCTTTGAGGATATTGCCGGGAAAAAACAACTGTCGCCCAACGAGGCTGCGTATATGGGAGATGAACTCGTGGATATACCGCTTTTGCGCAGAGTTGGTTTTGCCGTTGCGGTTAGGGATGCGGTTGCTGATGTAAAAAAATATGCGGATTATATAACCCAAAAAAACGGCGGCTGCGGCGCAGTGCGGGAAATTTGCGAACTAATCCTGAAAACGCAGGGTAAGTGGGATGAGGTGACCGCAAAATATTTTGAGTAAAGCACACAGTTTAAAGAGCTAAAATTTGCCTAATCTGCCTTGTAATCTGTCTAATCAAACATTAAAAAATCTTTACATATTTTATGAGAATGGTATAATTCTTGCTGTGAAGCCAAAGATTAAACTAATCCTCGCTATATTTTTAGTTGCGGCTGTGTCCGCCATAGGGGCGTCTATTTATATAAATTCCATGATGCGTAAAGGCTTATCCGGCACATTGGTAAGGTCTTCTAAAGCTGATATAAGGATTGAGAAGGCCAGATATGTGGAGACGAAAAACGGCCGCAAAGAATGGGAGCTTGAGGCAGACTCAGCCCAATATTTTAAAAATGACAACCTGACTGTTTTTGAGAATGTCCGGGTTGTTTTTTATTCTCAAAATGGCGCTAGCTACACATTAACGGGAAGGGAAGGCAGGTTGAGGAATGACAGCAAGGATATGGATATAGCCGGAGATGTGACGGTTACATCAACTGACAATTACCGGCTTAAAACGGATTCATTGAAGTATGTTGCAGCGAATAGACAGATAAGCACAAAGGACAAGGTGTTTTTTACAGGCCCGAATATCAGCATTGAAGGAATTGGATTTCTGGCGGATATGATAACGGAAAGGGTTTATATATCGGCAAATGTCAGGACAGTGGTGAAAGATGCGGCGATATAAAATTAAAAGAGGCGATAGGCTATGGGCTATAGGTTGTCGGTTATGGATTATTATACCCATTGCCTATTGCCTATTGTCTATTGCCTGCCTTAATAGCCTTGCCGAAGATAAAATTATCATAGACAAAACTCAGCCTATAACCATTACCTCAAACAACATGGAGGCAAGAAAGAAGGAGAACCTTGTTATATTTAAAGGCGATGTGAAGGCAGAGCAGAAGGATTATACGCTCTATTCAAAAGAGCTCTATGTCTATTATGCCGACGGTAAAGAGATAAAAGAGATGATTGCAACAGGGGATGTCAGGATAGTTCAGTTAAATAAAACGGCAACCGGAGAAAAGGCGGTTTATACCAGAGAGAACAGGGCGGTTGTTCTTACAGGAAATCCGCAGGTAGAGCAGGATTGCGATGTTGTCAAAGGCGATAAGATAACCATCTTTCTGGATGAGGATAAAAGTTTGGTAGAAGGCAGCGCAGACAATAGAGTTAAGGCAGTTGTAAATCCAAAGGATGAAAAAACCGGGACTAAATGCAAATGAGCAGGCTGAGAACCAAAAGTCTTGTAAAATCCTTTAAAGGCAGAAGGGTAGTTGACGGGGTAGGTCTGGAAGTCAGACAGGGCGAGGTGGTAGGGCTTTTAGGCCCGAACGGGGCGGGTAAGACCACCATATTTTATATGGTAGTCGGCCTTATCGGCCCTGAATCCGGCGAGGTGTTTTTGGGGGATGAGGATATTACGGAGCTTCCGATGTATAAAAGGGCCAGGAAAGGCATAAGTTATCTTCCGCAGGAGCCGTCTGTTTTCAGAAAGCTTACGGTAAGGGAAAACATTAAGGCGGTGCTTGAATTTCTTGAGCTTCCGGCAGATGAGGAAGATATAAGATTGAAAGGTCTTCTTGAAGATCTCGGCATAACCCATTTGGAAAACAGCAAGGCCTATGCCCTTTCAGGCGGCGAGAGAAGAAGGGTGGAGATAGCGCGGTCTCTGGTTAATTCGCCTTCATTTATATTATTGGATGAGCCGTTTGCAGGCATAGACCCGATAGCGGTAGCCGATATTCAGGATATAATAATGAAACTGAAGGGCAAAGGCATCGGTGTTTTGCTGACAGACCATAATTGGCGCGAAACGTTGGGGATATGCGACAGGGCTTATATAATAGATGGAGGAAAGATAATAGAGCAAGGGACGCCAGGCGCAATCATGGAAAGCAAGAAGGCGCGCGAGGCATATCTGGGGGAGAGGGCGATATAACCCTATGGCGCATGAAATAAGACAGGACTTAAGATTATCGCAGCAATTGGTGATGTCGCCGCAATTGCAGCTTGCCATAAAGCTTCTCCAGCTTTCAAGGCTGGAGCTTGCGGAAATGGTGAAAGAAGAAATG
>JACRNK010000257.1 GCA_016234985.1 Deltaproteobacteria bacterium | reverse complement strand
GTCTATATAAAGGCTGTATAGCCTGCCGTCTATCATCTTGTTCTGCCATACGCCGCCGATTACTCCGAAGAATGCGCCGTTATCATAAGTAAGATAGCCGCTGCCTGATTTTCCGCTGTATATGTCAGACAACCAGACATAAGGGTCTTTTTTTGCGCCGTAATCATTATAAGGGCCATGAACATTCAACGACGTCGAACCTGACCACGGAGTGGCAGGCCCGTCCAAAGTAGCGCCGGAGCTTACGCCGCGGGTGAACAGTCCTGTTCCGTCACTGATGAAAAGACTGCCGTAATAATAGTCGTCAAAGTCATTCGTTTCTCCCAAAAAGATGTTGGATGATGTTGATGACGATGATACAGATGTCGCAGGTATCGTATTCGGATATTTTTCAGATATGGGCTGTGTCGGCGGCGTATCTATTTTCAACTCGCTGTCGAAAACCGTTCCTGCAGGCTCCGTATAGCCGAAAACATCCCCGCCAGTCATGGCTGCTTCTTCAGTCAGAATCTCCGCATCTGTAGGTTCATCTTTTTCCTTTCCGGTTTTTGTGTTCGTGTCATTTGAATGTCTTATAATTTCAACATCAGCGGCAGGCCTAGGCTGTTGAGGGGCTTTGTTTTTTGCGACAAATGTGGCATTGCCGGCAGATACAGGGACAACCTGACCCGGAATAGCGCGGTTGAACGCATTCACCTGTCCGTTTTTTACCACTACTCCTGTAACGCCCATGATGTGGAAGACAAAGAAATCAGTCCCTTTGGCATCCGCAGCAGCAACAGGCGTTTTTACTTCAAATTTTTGACCCTCTGAAAATGATATGCCGAGTATCTTTTTCTGTCCGGCAACAATCACCCTCATCTTCCCCCTGGAAAGGTTTAATACACTCCCCTTTCTCTCATTTCCCTTCAGCAGATATTCTGTTATTTCAAGCCTGCTGCCTGGGGCAAGCATTATTGCGCTTTTATCCGTGAATGTTATTTCCGCCTTTGCATTAGATTTTGTCCTTATGACATCACCCTCTGAAACAGGCTGCATAAGAGCGGCGGCTACTGCTGTTTCCTGCCCCGGCTTCACTATATCCACATTCCCGTTAAGGGCGGTAATCTTGCCGACCGCGGCTGACATGACAACAGCCGGCACAGCCAGGATAAATAACAACAGCAGAACGATTGTTGATGCTTTTGCAGTTTTCATAAATACCTCCTTGTTTGCGTTTATTGCGTTTGTTGCGCTATAACACCAGAACGCTATAACGCTAAAAACGTATCTCTATCCCGATATTGGATATGCTCTTGCGATAGTCATAAATAGCTATGTTGGAATCTCCCCTTATGTATGTATATTGAAACTGGATCTCCGCGTTTTCATAAAACTCATAGGCTATAAGGGCTGAGCCTGTATATGTCCTATCCCTTCTCTTTTTAAGAAAGTTTGTATTGACATGCTCAAATTGCTGCTGATATATCTCTGCCGACCCGTTGAACTTGAGTTTGTCTTTAAGCGGGATAGACAGATTAAGATTCAGCTTGTTTCCAAGATATTTCCAGTTTATTCCTTTGGTGTCTTCCTTGTTTATTTCATAATTGATGTTCATAAACTCATTGTTTCCGGCATAAAAATAGAACCACCCCAGCGACGCCGCCAAATCCTGCGAATCCCTGTTTTCATCCGCTGCAAGCGGAGGCTTTAAAAAATCCTTGGTCTGCCACCTTAAACCTATCTGCCCCATCTGATTTTTTCCTATCATAAGGCTGTAACCAGGAGAGACTGTTTCTGTGTTTAAATATTTATCGCTGTCAACCCATGTATAGTTGTAGCTTAAAAGCATATTTATCATGCTCTCCCTCAATGCATAGCCCGGAGCTACTGCGACGGTATGACTCATTACATCATATGCGTCAAGCGTCTGATAATCCTTGTAATAGGCTGAATACTGCGCCTTTACGGCTAATGGGCCTGAAAGTTCAGCGGCGTATTCCGCCCTTAATAAAGCAACATACGCCGTATCTTTCTCGCCTGATATCCCGTTTGCAACTGTCTGATCCGACGGTTTTAATATTACATTGTCATCATACTGCCATCCTGCTCCCAGTGTAAGCTTCCATGGCTTTTCCAGTTCAGCCTTTCTTGTAAGAGCTTCCCGATACCGGCTTGCAAACCGGGCAAGGTCTGAATTCGGGTCCATGATGATAATTTCGTTGAATGCGCCGGCAGCTTTTTCCGCGTTGCCCTGTTTTATAAGCGCAATGCCTATCTGGTAATTTGCAGCCTGAGCTAGCGAAGTGTCCATATTTTTTGCCATGTCGAATGCGTCTATGGCCTCCTTGTCTTTATCCAGCTTGCTTAAAACAAGGCCTTTCAGGAAGGCCACATGGCCCGGCTTTACATCAGCTTTTTCCGCAGCCTCCAATTGTTGAAGGCTTTCTCCATTCATGTCGAGCAGATAATATGCCTCTGCAAGCTCAAGACCGGCCTCCTTGACATTAGGCTCCATGTTGACAGCATCTTTCAAATGGATTAGCGCATCCTCATAATCCTGCAACGTTTTGTAGGCAAGGCCCAGATAATATGCGGCAACCGAAGATTTCGGGTCTTGCTCCCTGGCCTTTTGAAGGCTTGAAACTGCCTCCTCGTAATTCTCCGCCTTAAAATCCTTTATACCATGTTCAAGAAATGATGCTGCTTCTTCTCTTTCTTTTATAACCGGGGTATCTTTTGTTTCCGGCGCAGGAGGCACCCTCGCTTCAACAGATAAATCAGCCGCAGGTTCTTTTGGAGCAGAAGATGTTGATATGGACCCGGATGTCTGAGCAGCAAATACAGGAGGGATAACGGCAACATCAGGCAATGCTTTTTTCACAATAATATATTGGGCTGCAACAAAGGCATAACTTTGCGCTGTAGGTTTAATCTTAACCCACTCACCTTTCCTTTGTATAACATGGACAGGCTCGCCCTTGTTTATTTTACCCACTACGTTGTGACTTGCCCCGCTTCCGGCGCGAAGGTTGACGTTATCTTTGACTACAACAGCGCCTGCCGAATCAAGCATGTCGCTGCGAATCCAAACACCGCCGCTTTGGGGGATTTTAATCTTGACAAAACTATTAATATCAGTCTGCCCCTCTGCCAACTCAACTATATCGCCATTGTTAAGTTGAAGTATAACCTCTGAGTTGATATTGCTTCCCGCCCTAACATTAATCAAATCGCCGTCAACAACGGCAGTATCTCCCGCAAAGGCCGCACACCGTAAAAGCAGAGATACGACAACAAGTAAGACAGAAAAATATACGCCGCGGTGCAGCATTAAATTAAATCCTCCTCGTTTCATCGTCTGTCATGCCCGAGTGCTTCTATCGGGCATCCAGTCTTTTATCTTTTAATACTGGATTCCCGCTCAAAAACGCTGCGGGAATGACATATTTGGTGGGCGCAACCCACCCTGCCACTCATTGCTCATAGCTCATTGCTCTTTGCTCATCACTGACCGGCAAACCATTTTACTGCGTCTCTGGCAGATTCCTGATCAAACTTGAGCCTGAATTTTATAAACGGACCTTCGCCGGTAAAATCCGCCTTTGAGAAATCCCTGTCTCTGAACCCGGCAAGATTATACCCAACGCTCAGCCACATATTCTTCGCTACATTATAGCCGATAGAAGGGCCGTAACTGTATTTAAACAAATCG